>CAYZTE010000029.1:0-15430 GCA_964481225.1 uncultured archaeon
ACGTAGAAATTGGTATAGGTTCACCATTAGTTTGAGCATAAGAAAAAGAGATAAACCTATTTGAAATGAGAGAAAGACTAATTATAATTAAAAAAATTAATATAAACTGATTTTTTCTGTTTGTATTATTCAAAATGAAACCCTGTATAGCTCATAGATTTTTGTGTTATACTTAAATGTAATATATGTTTTTATAATTATTTTACTTAATATTGCCTTATTAAATTGCATGTTATAATTAATTAATATTGAAAAAAAGTGCAAGTTATGAGAATAACAAATGAAGGAATGAAGGATTGGTTTGGAATGTTTCCATCTTCCACATTTGCAGATGAAACATGTCATTTAATAGCGGGGATGGCCAATACAGGGGTTATTGAAACTGAAAAGGGATTGGTTTTATTTGATCTTCCAGTAAAACAATATGGTCAAAAGTTATTCAGAGAAATCCGAGCAATCTCTAATGAGAAAGTTAAATATATTATATATTCGCACGGTCATTTTGACCATTGTTTTGCGTATGAACCTTTTATTGAAGAAATCAAGGAAAGGGGTTGGGAGATGCCTCAAGTAATAGCCCATGAAAAAGTTCTAGATAGGTTTGAAAAATACAGAATGTTAGATAAATATCATGATTGGTTAAATAGACAACAATTTGCTTCTGTATTATCAGGTCGTAAGAAAGAAATAGTATCTGCACGTGATACGCTTGATCCTACTATAATAATGAAAGGTGATGAACCATACACTTTTAAATTAGGTGAATGTAATTTTAAGCTTTATTATGATATAGGTGAAACTGATGATTCAATCTGGCTATGGGTGCCTGAAAAAAAACTTATATGTACTGGAGATTTATTTGTATCTTCATTTCCTAATGTTGGCAATCCATATAAAGTTCAGCGTTATCCAAAGGAATGGGCTATAGCATTGGAAAAAATGATGGCAAAAAATGCAGAATATTTAATTCCCGGTCATGGCCCGTTAATTGAAGGCAGGGAAAAAGTTAAAGATGTACTCTCAATTACAGCAGAAGCTATGCATTTTGTTCATGATGAAGTTGTAAAACGAATGAATCAAGGTAAATGGTTTGAACAGATTTACCATGAAATGCTCGAAATTTATCCGGACAAATTTAAAAATCACCATTACATAAGAGAAGTGTATGGTTGTTATCGATTTGCTATACATGCAACTTATAGACTTTATCATGGCTGGTATAATAGTGGGAATCCGACTGATCTTTTCCCCTCAAAATCAGAAGACATAGCAAAAGAACTCCTTAAAATTAACTCAGAAGCAGTTTATCTAGATCATGCAAAAAATCTTTATAATCAAGGGAATTTGCAGTTGTCTCTACATATCCTTGATGTAATAATTAACGGGATAGAAAATAATATTAGTGATATTCTTTTAGAGGCTTTGAAATTAAAATACAAAATTTTAAGGCTAAAATCGAAGGAAGAGACGTCATTCATAGCTACGAATATTTTAGATAATGCTGCTTATCAAATTAAGGTTAAAATAAAACAAATGGAAAAAAAATAGAAGTTTTTATTATAATTAAAATTCCATATATCTTTCAAAATATTTCGCAATTATTTTGAATGTGGCTGCATAAACTATTGGAATCATGCTAATTGTCTGAATAAAGAGTGTTCTTCGCATACCCCGAATTCTACCGAGAGTTTTATTAACATAAAGTTCTCTTTCTAAATCAGTTCTTTTGAAATTCTTACTTCTCGCAAATAAAGATAAATAAGGCGTTGTAAGCCCGGTAGAATGTAGCCCACATAAATCATTGGTTATTTGAATTATATCATCAATTTTTGAATCTTCAGTAAGGTGTTGTTTTTTCAAAATTAATCTATTAACCTGGATTAAATCTAAAATATCCATTTATTACCGCGAATTGATTTTTCACTTATTATAAAAAAAATTAAGAAAATTAAGATTTAAGTTTTTTAAGCAAATAAGCAATATTTTTGCCTAAATTTTGAAATGTTCTAATACCTTCTTCGTCGTTTAACACTTCTCCAGGATCCCTTCCAATTCCTACATTCCAATAACTGGAGCCCACCACGAACATTTGCTTGATCAAAAAGAAGAAATTAATACTTGAGAACACATGATTTGCACCAGCTCTCCTAACAGCAACTACTGCAGCCCCTATTTTATGTTTTAAATGCCCTCCTGTAGCATATCCAGCACGTTCTATTAGAGCTTTTGTACTAGTTGTTAAATCAGAAAAGTAAGTTGGAGACCCAATAATTATTCCATCAGATTCTAACATTTTTTCTATATAATCGTTCATTTTATCCCCAGGTAAGACGCACCTTTGATCATCATTATCAATACATTCATAACAAGCAGTACAACCTTGCAATTTTTCCCTTCCAATCCAGGTATATTCGCATTCTATTCCTTCAGCTTTTAATTCTTCCATGACGACGTTTAAACAGTGGTATGTATTACCTTCTTTTCGAGGACTTCCATTAAAGAGCACAACTTTCATTTTTGTAAACCTTAAAAAATATAATTTTCAAATTATTCTTCAATAATTATTATAACTCTTTTAATTTTAATAAAAAATCGATAAGATTTTAGAGGATAACAATATTGGAGATATTTTATTGGTTTGTTTGGATTGTCGGTGTATTGATTTGCTTAATCGTTTATTCATTGTATAAATTAAAATATATCGATAAATTCTTTTGGCATCTTTTTTGGGTTGGTTTTTTCCTTGGTCTATGTTGGGAACTCCCAATGTCAATTGCCAATGAAATTAGTATTTATCCCCCTGCCAGATTTATAACACCAGTGCCAGTACCATCCCCATTATCGGTGGTAATTATTGCAATAACCCACAGTTTTTGGGATGGTGGTTTATTCCTACTTGGTGTTTGGTTTGTATGTTTAATTTGCCGTAAATCCCATTTTGATAAATTTAAAACGTGTGAATTTAGTATATTAATTATTTATGGACAAATCTCTGAGTTGATTGTAGAATTGACAAGCACATTTAGTAATGCTTGGGAATATATCGTTTATTGGTGGAACCCTCGATTGTTTTACTTTAATGGACACAATATTACATTATTACCACAACTGATTTGGTTAATTGCCCCAATTGTGTTTTATCTTAGTGCTATTAAATTAAAGTCTAGTATTTCAAAGATTTAGAGCTCTTAAATTATTAAAAAAAAGAAAATGAATTTTATTTTTTCTTTAAGAAAATTCTTTCCATCCAACGGGGTAACATGAAACCACCATAAAACTCAATAGAGCTTGATATTAAAATGACTCTAGCTACAATCAAAATTATAATTGATATTCCACTTAAAATTTCCAATATAGAACCGATAACAAATGATAAGAAAGCTGCAATTAATAATTTTCCTTTCACTCTGATTTCAGGATTATCTGATTTTAAAGACACTCGCGCAAATATAAGACCGGTAATTAAAACCATCACTAGAAGAAAAATTTGGTATGCAGTTACAAAAAATTCATATTCAGCATCGACTGGACTTGATACAGTGCCAACTAAATTATAATCAATGAAAAGCAATGCAAAGAATGCTATTTCAAATAGAACACCAGTAATTCCGAATATTATTAAAATAATTTTCTGCTTCTTTTTATAGAGAAGATCAGTAAAGGCAATCATCCAAATAAAAGCCGTAATTGGTAGTGGAGAAGCACCAATTATGAAATAATATGGAGGTGCTGACATGTATCCATCTCCATCTGTTATAAATGCAACTAAAAATGACGACGAACTCGCGTACCAAGAAGAAACAATGCCAAGCCATACAAGTCCAACAAGCAATACAGTTCTATTTTTAGATTTTGGATATTTTGAAATAATTTTAAAGGCAATTATTATGGAAATAATGGAAAATATTAGGCTGAAAATACCATTCAGGATATGATCTGCTGTCAATGACATAATTTTCTCCTTTTATTTAGTTTTATATGAATTATATTTCATAATAAAAAAACACATCATTAAAATAAATAATATTATATCATGTATTTATTATCTCAATAATCATTAAAATTATGGGATTATTGTAATATAGCAACCTAAGATGACGTATCGTCCAGAATTACTTGCACCGGTTCAAGATTGGAATTCGTTAAAATCAGTTAGTGGATTGGCTGATGCAATATATTTCGGTGTAAAAAATTATAACATGAGAGCAAAAGCAAACAATTTTAAGCGAAATGATTTAATAAAGGTAGTAGAGTTCTGTCATAATCAGGAGCCGCCAATGAAAGCCTTTTTAACTACAAATGTTTTAATTTACGACTCAGAGTTACAAGATTTAGAAACTTTGATATCAAATGCTAAAGAAGCTGGGGTTGATGCTATTATTGCCCATGATCTTGCAGCAATCCAAATTACGAAACGAAATAACCTTAAATTTCATGTTTCAACCCAAGCAAACGTGTCTAATATTGAAACTGCTAGATTTTATGAGGAGTTCGGTGCTGAGAGAATAATATTAGCAAGAGAATTGTCGCTTAAACAAATTAAATTAATCAAGCATCTTTTAAATAAAACCAAAATTGAATGTTTCGTTCATGGATCAATGTGCGCTTCAATTTCAGGGAGATGCTATTTTTCAGCAACAATATGCGATTCAGAAGAATATTCTGCTAATCGTGGTAATTGTGTTCAGCCGTGTCGGAGAGAATGGAGAGTAATTGATGATGAGAATAATGAATTTGTTTATGATGGGCAAATGTTTTTAAATGCGAAAGATTTGTGCATGATCGAATATATCCCTGAACTTATAGATGCTAAGATTGACGCCTTTAAAATTGAAGGGCGAATGAAAGATCCAGTTTATGTTAAAACTGTGACTGAATGTTATAGAGAAGCGATTGAAAGTTATCTTAATGGGACTTATGTGAAAGAAAAAATTAATAATTGGTTAGAAAGGTTAACAAAAGTATATAATCGTGGATTTCACACTGGATTTTATTTTCATAGACCCACTATTGAAGATGTCGAATTAGAAGAAAGAGGAAACATATCTGCATATAAAAAGCATTATTTAGGAAAAATCCTATCTTATGACGAACAAAGTAAATCTGCTAATGTTTTGCTTGAAAGTTTAGATTTTCCGTTAAAATTAGGGGAAAAAATAGTTATAATTGGTCCAAAAACCTACATTATTGAAACAATAAAGAAGATGATCTATAAGGGGGAGAGAATTAAAAAAATTTTTAGGCAAAGATATAGCGATCCTGTTAAAATCAATTTACGCATAAACAAAAAAGTTGAAATGAACGATAAAATTTATATCATTTCAAAAACATAACTCAAATGATTTTTTTCCAAGACTGTAAATAACATTACACGAGCAATTTTAGTTAAGTCATGAACTTCGAGGAAAAAAGAAAACGATTAGTTGAAAGTCTTAAAAATAGAGGGATCTTAACGAAGCCAGAGGTAATTAAGGCAATGTTAAATGTTCCAAGACACAAATTCGTGTCATTTGATGCAGAATCATCAGCTTATATGGATTCTCCTCTTTCCATTGGTCTTGGTCAGACTATTAGCGCTCCTCACATGAACGCCATGATGTGTGAATATCTTGAATTAAAGGAAGGAGATAAGGTATTAGAGATTGGAACAGGTTCGGGATATCATGCGGCATTGTGTGCTGAGTTAGTTGCTCCAAAAAATGCGAAGAATCCAGGACATGTTTATACAATTGAGCGGCATGTAGAACTGGTTGAGAATGCAAGGGAAAGCCTAAAGGAAACGGGTTATGAATCTAGAGTTACAGTTATTCATGGAGATGGGACATTAGGTTATTTAAATGAAGCGCCATATGATAAGATTTTGGTAACCGCCGCTTCACCAAAAGCTCTCCCACTTCCCTTGCGAGATCAATTAAAAGACGGCGGTATCATATGCATTCCAGCAGGCTCTAAAAATTTTGGCCAAAATTTATATGTCATAAGAAAGCGTGGCGAAGAGTTTGAAAAAAACAGAATAACTGGGGTTCGATTCGTTCCGCTTATTGGAAAGTATGGATTTGAGTCCTAGAATTGTAAAAATCCTGTAAAGACTTAATTTTTAGATTGATTCTTTAACTTACGTTTCTTTAATCGAGTTCAGACTTGCTTTACATATTTGGATCTTTCAATACAAGCCTTTAAATTATCGTCACAACAATTCCAGCTAATACATTCTTCAGAACTAATAAATCTTCTCACCCTATTACTTAATTAATTACTAGTATCATCAATCTAATAGATTCAATAATAATAAAAAAAATAAGATATTAGAAAGTTAGATTTATTTGTGTGAATCAGACTTGAGGATTTTGATTAAGATTTATAAGTCATTTATCAATCATAGTTATATTTCTTAATGAGGATGACGGAAATTTTGAGAAATAGTTTAATTATCGGATTGCTTTTTCAACCTATTTTCCATCAGTTTTTTCCTCACATTTTTGACGTATTCGTTATTTTCAATATTACGTTTTACAGATTTATTATTGTAGGTCCAGCCATTTCTTTTTCCATTATGTTGTGATCCCATTATCTCCAAAACCATGACGAATTTTTATGACCTTTACACTATATTAGACCCTTAATGTATTTAAAGATAATCTAATCCGACAAAATTCTGGCAGTTATATACAAATTTGTATTAAATAGAAAAGTATAAATATTAAGAAGTTTTTAATCGCAAGTGAATTTCTAGATTTTTATCAAGTTTAAAAAGAGGGATAACGTTTATTCCTTGATAAATCTCTTTATACCCTTCATCTGTATAAGCATAGGCAATTATTGGAAATTTGCTAATTTTAATTGAATCCGTTTCATCAGAAATATCAAATTCGAAATGTAAATCGTAGGGTTCATCATGTGCTTTAAAATGTGAACCAACATATTGAAATGGTTCTAAAAAATCTTCACCTTTTTCCTCTTTATAATCCACTTGATTGCTTTCCCAACGGAATTTATTCGTATCTCCGTTGAAGAATATTGGAATATCTATTGCTAGATTTAAATTCGCTAGTATTCTCTTTAATATTTCTTCTTTTTCTGGGATTACCTCGAAATTTGCTCTTAAGATTACTTCAATTTCATTTTCCTCAACATATATATCTTTTGTAATTCGCACTGGATTTCTCTCATTTGTGTCCGTATCCTTTACACTACCTAATCCTTCCATTTCTAATATGGCAATTTTTCCTTCCTTTTCACTGCTGGTTATATTGAAATTTTGATCAATAAAATCCGCGAATTCGTAATATTTATCTGCTTGAAGTTGCTCAAGAGATACATCTTTATGTAAAAATCTAAGACGTAGCATGCTTCTTCTGAATCTATCGACTAACACTTCCTTTGTTTCAAGCTTTTTACTTTCATGATAAGCTTCAGGCCATCGTGTTAATGTATTTAACAAGTTATAAGATTTAGGCTTATAATCTAATTCAAAAATTGTTCCTCCATCATTAGGATTTATGTAAATATTGAAAATATCGGACTCAATCATGTATTCTGTTCTACTGTTTTTAGTGAAATCAATTGGAGTTATGTTAATATATGATTTAGAATTTGGATTTATTAGGGTGTTGATCTCATCAATTATTTTTTCAGCATTTATTAAATGAGTATAAACAGAAAATCTTAAGAATTGCAGATAAACTCCTCCGAATACCCCGTGCCAATAACAATCATTACACTGGGCTTTATATATTTCCTCCCATGCTTCATTTATTTTTTTTAATATTGTAGAGACCAGATTTTCATCTTCGACTTTTAATAAATTTTCTTCAGTGTAAATAAGTTTATTTCTCACATGGAGCATTTTCTTATGCATGTTATTAGATTCAGGATATTTAATGAGAAAATATCTCCAAAATCCACCTTTAAGAAACTGGTATGTTTCCTTCTTATCGTCATCGTCTTTAAGAGATTTCCTTATTCTTTTAAAATTTTTACGAATTTGGGTGGGTAAGACCCATTCTTCCATTTTGTCATAACTCGCAGTTGGAAGATATATTAAACCTTTTGCTGGAAATTTTTCAATGTATTCTGAAAGCGTGATTGATTTAATCCACTTGTTATCTCTAACTTGCTCCAAAAAAGCAGGAATAAAAGGTTTTCCTTCGTCTCCATCTTCATGACCCTTTCCTTCTACATAACAAATTTGGTGTGTTGTGCCCCAAACACCCATTTTTTCAGCATCAGAGATTAATAGTGCAATTCTATCACCATCATCATCTGCTAAATTTCTTAAATAATCGATTGAATAATAGGTTGGCTTCCAGGGGGTTAAGTATCTCAATTCCTCATTAATAGAGAATACTCGTAGGGTCTTTCCCTCATCTTCAGTTATATATGAATAAAGCGTATCTTCCTCCGTAATTCCAGTAGATCTAAAATGATTATCATCGACAATCACATATTTTAATCCTACATCGCTAAGAAAGGAGGGATAATCCGGTTCCCAAACCCTTTCCGACAACCACGCTCCTTTAACTTCCAAATCAAATTCATTCTTAATTAATTCGGATAATTTCTTTATTTGGGCAATTTTATCTCTATAAGGAATTATCGCAAATATAGGCTCGTAATATCCCCCACCTATTATCTCTATTTGTCCTCTTTTCGCCATAATTTTTAATTTTTCAATGAACTCAGGTTTATTATCCAAGAGCCACTCCAATAAGTTCCCTGAAAAATGTAATGTTACTTTAATATCAGAAAACTGAAATATATTCTCAATTAAAGGTTCATATGATTTTTTATACACATCATCGTAAATGAAACTGAACTGATCGACGGGTTGATGAAAATGAAAGACAATCGGAAGGAAAATGGATTTTTGTTTGACCAATTTTCATACAACTCCAAAGGAATTTAATTTTTTAAGAAATTGGATATTTATTTGCAAGATACATCAAATATTATGATAGCATATCTATAGAATTTAGAATTAATAAGGATTAACCATTTAAAAAATAATCTAAATCTAGTTGTTTTCTATTCATATCCTTTTTATTTAATACTTCGAAATTGAAATATTCATTAAAATCTTCTTTAATATAGCCCTTTTGAATTAAATCTTGTTTTAGTTCTTCAGTATTATGAGAATTAATAGAAGATAAATCATAATTATAAAGCGTTTTTAGTGAATCCAAATCATGATTATAATTAAAATCAATTATTTTATCGTAAAGATTTTTATCCTCACCTTTTAATCCTATGAGATCTGCTCCTAAACTATGACAAATAACTCTCACATTTTCAGGATATTTAATCCTATCATCTACAGGTAAATGATTAATATCATCATATAGATACCATCTAGTTCCTACGATAACAAGGAAATTGTCTTCTGATTGATATTTTTCAATCTTATTAAGAAGGTTTTCATTACTTACATCATTAGTAAAATCAAATTGGGTGCTTTTTATATAATCTATATTCTTCGGATCTAATTCAAGTTTATTTCTCAAATAATCCCCGGTTTGAGGGTTTGTTATTCTTTGATGTAAAAAATTATTATCTTCTAGAATAAGTCCATCAGGTCTTCTATTATCGGAATATATATTTGGTTCTGCATAATATTTCTGCTTAGAGATATTGTTAAATGCTCTTGTTAAAAGAGAATTTAAATTAAGATGTGAATAAGTTCCAATTTCAAGATTTTCATCAATAGGAAACCTTTCTCTATGAGCATCAATATTATCTTGAAAACCCTCTCTCTGTGATATATTTGAAACTGAAGGGGGACTTACACCATTCTTTTCTGCAATTTCTGAAATATTTAATTTAGTATTTACAATGTCTTCAATAATAGCATTCTTTGTGGCATCAGTTATTGGTTCATGGGGTCTCCATGTATCTTCATATACTTGTTTAGATATTGTTTTTTTAGCTAATTGAGCAACATAATCAGTAGAAACATCGAAAAATCTTCCAAGTTCGTTTAGGGAGCGAGGTTTTGATTTTTTAATTTCATCTTTTAGAGTTTGTGTGATTTTCAAGGCAATTTCTTTAGGGATTTCAGTTGTTAAGGGAGGCCATGTTTTATTATGGAGATCCTTAGGTATAATTTGTTTTGCAATTCTTTTAATTGAATCTGCTCCAACCTCCGGGAAATCTCTATGTATATCTCTTAATGTGCGAGGGTTTTCTTTTTGAGCTTCATCTTTTATCGTTTTTATAATTTCATCTTTAATTGCTTCAGGGATTTTTTCAATTGTAGGCCATAATTCTTTATATTCCTCTGGATACATCTCTTTTGCCAATTCTGAAATAGTTGTCGTAGACACATCTGGAAAATCTTCTGAAATATTTCTTAAAGACCGTGGGTTTCCTTCTTGAACTTCCCTTTCAATAACTTTTCTAATATTTTGCTTAGTTTCGGAATCAACTGTTCCACTTGTTGAAGGCCACATATTTTCATAAATATCTTGAGATACTTCATTTTTAGCTATTTTATCAATCATTGTCTTTGATACCTCTGAAAAATCTTTTGCAATCTTAAAGAGAGAATCATGTTGAACTCCTGAGGTAAATTTTTCTACTTCTTTATTTAGCCTATTTATTATTATCTCTTTGATTGCAGGATCTAAAGATTTGTCAAATCTCTTATTGTATTCAACTTTAATACCATTAAAAACTTCATTTAACGCATAATTTCCAACAGTTTTTCTACTAATTGACAAACCAGTCTCATTTAATTTGTCCACAATTTCATTTTGAGAAAGGTCTGAATTTCGGATTTTATCGTTTAAGAAATTTGTAATTTCTTGATTATTTTGAATATCATTTAAATTATTGATTATAGCCGTATTAAATCCCTTATTTTCAACCCATTCTATGAAATCTTTTTTTAAATTCCTGCCATAATTAGCATATTTCCCTGTTTCATCATAATATTGTCTAAAAGCATCTTGAATCCCTTCATCTAATATTTTATTATAATCATGAATTAATTCAGCATATTCTTGACTTTTTTCTTGTAAATCTTCTTGATTAAGCCTAAACTCATTAAGATTTTCAATATTATTACTGTCTTTTTTCCTCTCTTCTTTATCTTTATCTAACTGTTCTTTAAATTCTTTATCAACCTCATGATCATTTAACTTGTCATTTGGAACTTCAAAAAATTCTTTTTTTATATCAGAATCTTCTTGTTTATCTATAATTTCATCAATATATTCATTATCAATGTTGTGATCCTCTGACTTATTTAATGCGTCTTCTAGGAGACCCTTGTTTACATTTTCATCATCAAAATATTCTTTAGAATCCAATAAATCATCCGATTCTTCATTAGATTCTTCATCAATAATCGTATTTTTTTCTATATTTTTGTTTCTATATTCCTCTAATTCTCCAATTGTAAACTTGCTTAGAATTAGTTTTAATTCATTCTTTTCCTCTTCTGTTCGACAGTCATTTTGAAGCTTTTTAATAATCTTGGATTTTTCATTCAAATCCAACCTTGTATTTTTATATATATTGTCCCTTAAATTCTCCTTAAAATCTTGTATTTCAGAAATATCTCCATTAATAATTTCTTGCATTATAGCTTCTTTATTGATCTCTGGTTTAGTTTCATGAGAATTTTCATCTAAAACATCTGAAATTGGTAATTCTTCTTTAGATCCTTCATTAAGATTATCTAGAAATAAATTTCTGTGTTCTTCAAGTGAATCTTCAACCTCTTCTTGAGGATCAAAATTGTTATATTCTTCAAATGGATCTTCAACTTCTTCTTTAGGATTAAAATTATTATATTCTTCCAACGGATCTTCAAATTGCTTATCAATTTCCTCATCGTTATCTAAAATTTTTTCTTCACTCATATCTTCGTCTTTTTCTTTATCTAACTCCTCGAATGCGTCATCATCATAATCGCTACCATATTCACTCAATTGAAATCACAAGCATTTATTTAATTACATTATTGATAATGATATGAAAATATTTAAAGGAAAATCTTAATTCAATCGAAGAATATTTGTTTCAATAATCTCATTGAAAGAATTCGTAATTTTTTTTGAAGATTCATGGTTATTCATCTAAATTTTTAGAGAAAATACTAGATAAATGTCATATATATCATATAGACCGGGAAAAATTTTTAAGACTCCTCAGACTAATGATTTTGTAATATTTAATAACTCTATCGAAACATTCTAATTCTTGAAGATCCTTTAATTCATATAAAAAAGATAACTAATTATATTATTGAAAGCTGAATTTATTGGTTTTTATGTTTAAATTTTTTGATAAGAATGTTATCCAAGGCTTATGTAATTCAAACGAGTTTAAAGGATGGCTCCTCTCAAGAAGATGGTTTGGAGATAAATCAGCTTTATCAAATTTAGAATTTAATGTATCTTTGATTTATTTTGAAGTTATTGCTGAAAGAATTTTTTTAACCATAATTGAAGTTGAAACCGCTGAGTATTCTAAAACATATTTTGTTCCTTTAATATATTACGAAAAAGTTGAAGAAATCCTTGATCCTGCCGAAAAAACAAGAGAAAATGTCTTAAAACTTACAGAAAACACCTTCAGTAAAAAAATGGCTATTACAATTGAAAATGAACAAAAAGTAATTACACTCAACCTATTGGAAGCAGAATTTTGTCTTTTCTTTTGGAAAAACATGTTATTCGATGCTAATATTTCTGAGAAGTTTCCATCGATGGAATTAGAGTTAACACTCTATACAAAACAATTTGAAGATGAAATTAACATGAAAAAGGTCCAAAATTTAATAGAAGCAGGACTATACACGGATAGATATGAATTTTCAATTCAGCAATTAGGAAAAGGAAACACGACTAACATTTTGTTTTTATTAAGCATATCCAATAGGAGAGAACCAAAACAACAACCAATTTCATATGTCTTAAAATCTTATAAAGACTATTCGGTAAGTTTAGAACCATCTACATTGTTTGTCTTAGTGAAAAATAAATTCCCCAATACACCCAAGATATACGGTACAATAAAAGTGAGAGATAAAGAAACTATTGGAATAATCGAAAGCGTGCCAAATGTAGGAAATTTGGGTGATATATACTGGTATGAACTTAATAACACGATTAATAACGTCTTTAAAGATGTAAATGATAATTATTCTCAATTTAATGAAAAATCAAACATTTCGAAATTAATTAAAGAAAAATGTATTGAAACGTTAAAAATATCTCCTGAAATTGCAAATTATATAAAAAATTTACATGAATCTTTGATTTTGCCAGAACAAAAAGAATATAATTCAGAATCAGTGGATAGTTCTACTTATCTTAAAAATTATACAGAGAAGCTTAATTCAATTATTTCAGAATTGCTTACTTACATGACTCAACAACCAGAAAGCGCATTTTTCAATTTACCAAAAATTAGTTCAATCTTAATAGATATTAAAGATATCATTGAAAGATTTCGAATTGAATTTCAAGAATCAAAAATTATAATCCAACCCGTTCATCAAGATTTACACATGGAACAAATTCTCTATAATAAGGTTGATGATCATTATGATTTTTATTTTATAGATTTTGAAGGTGATCCTCAACTTTCTCTTGAAGAGAAGAAAGGAAAGTTCCCTGTTGAAAAAGATTTAGCTTCCTTTTTAAGAGCATTAAGCTACATAAAATTTAACACATTACTTGGTTTTATCGAGAGAAAAATCATACGCAAAGAAAAATATGAAGTACCCGAAGAAATTCTTTATAATCTATTCTTCAGAAGAGCTGCAAGACCTTTGAATAAAGTTCTAGATATAGTACTGAATGTTCTAAATATATGGGAATCTAAATTAATAGGTAAAATCTTGAAAAATTTAAACCTAAGTTGTACATTAATCACGTATTTCTATATTGAAAGAGCATTACATGAATTGAATTATGAAATCCTCTTTCGACCTCATAAAATAATTGTCCCTGTCTTAGGATTAAAAGAAATTGTGGATAAAAGTTAATTCTTTTTAAATCTTTTTCTATTTATTGTTCTTCCTCCTTTAACTTCGCAAATTCAAAAGAATAATGGGAGGATGATATTTCAACTGGTTGAACCTGTTTCTCATAAGCACTCTTAATTTTACTTTGATCATTGATTTTAGATGTTGTCCAATTTGTGTTGAATTCAGCTTGGTTAAACATCCTCCATATGAAAGCTTCCACAAATTTTTGAGGTCCAAATTTTTTATCTATTAATATATAATTGTTATCGCCAATAAATTTGTGAAAAAAACCAAGGTTATCACATAAATCTAATTTATAATCTATATCATCTAATTTACCGTTTATCCTTGCACAATCATTTATAAAACGAGCTAATTTATCTCCTAATTTTATTTGGTCATCCTCATTCACTTTTTCGACTAGTTTCCTTAAGTAATTCCTTTTAATTATAATGAAATCTCTATCATTGATGGATTGAAGTGTACCTTTTTGTTTAATAATATATCTTGACATTTCTAAATAATTCCTTATTAGATCAGCCTTGGAGATTCCTAAATTTACTCGAATTTTATCAATATAATTATTTAAATCTTCATCAATTCTCACCGTTATTACGTTTGTCGAATCTTTTAATTTATGCCGTCTATCTGAAACTGATTTTTTACCAATAGTTGATTTGTGGGTGGAATTTTGGCTCATTTATGATTTCCTCTAATCTTTCGATTTGTAATATTTGTATCTGATTAATTGTATATGTAATATAAGTAACTTAAGTATATTAATGATTGTGATTTCTAATATTTGTGTGATTTGTGATGTGCAAAACACCCAATTTAAATAATCTATTAGATTGAATCCATAAGATTTAGAAGGAAATAAATAGTTTAATATCTTTAAAGGCTTATTATTGCTACTTTTCGATTTCTTAGAAGAATTTGTACTTAATAACGGAAAAACTAAAAACCTTAGCCTAAAAAGTAAAAAAATTCATAAATTCTTATATAAAGTAGATTTAAAGTGCCAATTTTTTCCAAAAAATTTTTACAAAAATTTAAAATTTTAAAAATATATCATTAAGCCCTTAAAATATCAAAATTGTTAGTTAATAAATAAATACATAAAATTTTAATAAATTCTCGAGTGTTTTCACGATTATTGAAAATATGTGTGTTTAGAGAATTTTAATCGAAATAAGCCGCTTATTTTATTTTTTCTCGAGAAAAATTTAGAGATTTTATTATATAGTTTCAAATCTTCAAGAATTAATTTTTTTAATGAACATTTTTAGAAATGTTTTATTAAATAGTTATCTATCTAAATAAAATGAGATTAATACAAAATCAATTTTTTCTATATCAAAAGTAATCAAAGTAATTATTAATACTAATTTAATTACAAATGAATATTGGATTTTTTTAAAATTTCCAAATATCTCCAATCCCAAATATTAAAAG
>CAYZTE010000029.1:15530-21047 GCA_964481225.1 uncultured archaeon
TTTGCGATTACGCGTCTGGAAACCACGGGGTTCGTAAGATTTCGCGTTTAAAATTCAATAAGTTAACCATTTTGTTTTGATCGTTCTAATTTTTTAAGATCGGATATCTATTGAGCTTTTCAATAAGATTTTAGTGCTCAATTTTTCTAACTTCATTCCTGATTTTTAATCTAATTTTTTAACTTTTTTGTGAATTTTTCATTATAAAAATTAAATATAATTTTGTCAATTCAATAGGTAATCCAAATTTTTTTGAAAACATAAAATATCGAGGGTAGATATACATGAAAGATTTTAAAGATAAAGTAGCAGTCATCACTGGGGGTGCTAGTGGCATTGGTCTTGGAATTGCCAAAAGGGCTATTAAAGAGGACATGAAAGTTGTTATTGCCGATATTGAAGCAGAAGCATTATCTCAAGCCGAGGAAGAATTGAAAACATTAGGAGGTACTGTATTATCAGTAATTACAGATGTTTCAAAAGCCGAAGATATCGAAGCATTAGCACGGAGAACAATTGATAAATTTGGGGAAGTACATTTGCTATGTAATAATGCGGGTGTTGGCGTAGCAGGGTTTCTATGGGAATGCACTCTATCTGATTGGTTATGGGTGTAAATTTATGGGGCGTTATTCATGGGATTCGAACTTTTGTCCCAATAATGCTTAAACAAGATACTGAGTGTCATATAGTTAATACTTCCTCTATGGCAGGTTTGACACTAGGACTTTTAGAAGGCATTTATAACAATACAAAATTTGGAGTAGTTGCGCTCTCTGAGTCCTTGTCTACTGAACTGGCAAATTCTAGAATTAAAGTTTCTGTTCTTTGTCCGGGATTTGTGAAAACTAAAATTATAGAATGTGAGAGAAATCGTCCAGAAGAATTTTGTGAACGAGAAATTGATCTTGAAGCTCCTTTTGACGATTTTCTTAAAAATCATCCTCAATACGAAGAATATGCTAACTGGTTTGCTCGAATGGTAGAGAAAGGTCTTTCCGCGGAGAAAGCTGGTGATTTTGTATTTAATGCAATTAAGGATGACGCATTTTATATTTTAACTGATACTAGCCTTTTTTGGAAGAAAATGGTAAAAGATCGAGTGAATGGAATTCTTGAAGCATTCAAACAAAATAAGCAGTATATACAGGAAGTTTTAAAGGTTTAATAAAAGATTTGATTTTATTAATTTACTTAATTTAATAATTTCTTCTTTTTTTTAGAATTTTACATCTATAGGGATAAGTTGAATAAATTAATTGGAAATTTCTACTGGTTTTCGTGATTTTTTATCTAAAGTTTCAATCCCAGTTTCCTTTTTAGATTTTTCAGGTTTCTCAAGTTCTTCAGGCATCCAAGGCTTTCCTGCTTTTGCTCTAGCCATGATCTCTCTCATTTCATCAGACATTGTTGAATTGGTCATTCCCATGTTGTGAAACATTTCTAACCCACTTACGATACATGTTTTAACAAATCGAGGAATACTACGACCCATCCAATTAAATTCACCAAATGGATTTAAATATCTTTTTGCAAGTGATTTAACCCATCCCCCGGTAACCCATCCCCCGGCAAGATAATAAGCAGCATAGGCTTCTGCAACTAATCTATACATTTCTCTGCTAGTTAATTGTTCCGTTCGCATCATTGGATGAAATAAATCGTAGTGCTTGTAATTATGACTAGTAATCATTTTTTTTTCTAACATTTCGTCATAAAATTCAGTTCCTGGAAATGCTGTTATTGGTGTGAATTGCACAAATGTCATAATAAGCGATCGCGCAAATTGAATGGTTTGTCTTACCATTGTCTTAGTTTCTCCCGGAAATCCAATAATTACTCCACCAAAAATTGAAATTCCACGATCTTGGAGCATTTTCACAACTTTTCGAGCCATATCAGGAGTAGTATTTTGCTTATTCATCCCATCAAGGCTTTGTTGATGGACGGATTCTATGCCAAGAAATACTTGTCTCATACCTGCTTTATGCATGAGGTCAATAAGCCATTGATTCCGATATAAAGTATCAACTCTAGATTGGCAGGAAAAATATATTTTATTAGGCACTCCTGAGCGAATTAACGTTTCGAGAATTTTTTTCGTTCTCTTTATTTTAATGGTGAAATTATCCTCACAGAAAAAAATAAAATTATTATGCCAATCAATATCATAGACTTCTTGCATGACTCGTTTAACTGATTTTGTACGATAAGTAATTGATCGATTTGAATTTCTCCACATTTTTATAATACAACAAAATTTACAATTATGCGGACAACCACGTGAAGATTCAAGTTGGGCAACTCTTGTACCTAAATATATATACTTCTTATCATCTAAGAGGTCTCGGCGAGGTAAAGGAAAATTATCCAAATTTGGCTCTAATCTTCGCTCATTATTATGGATAACCTTACCTTCTTTATTTTTATATGAAATGCCATCAATACCTTTTAAGGATACATGATTTTTATTTCCATCAAGATAATTTATTAATTCTCGAAATGTATGTTCTCCTTCACCCCGTATGGCATAATCTATTGCAGGGTGTTTTGCTACATATTCAGGAGCTAAAGTTGGGTGATATCCCCCTACGATTGTAGTACAGCCTTGATGCTTAGCCATTTTAGCCACTTCAAACGCATGGGAGATTTGTGGTGTCATGCTAGTAATAGCAACAATATCATGCTGGTTTAAATCATTTATAAATTTCTTTTCTTTGTATTTTTGTACTTTAAAATCGAACAACTTGGCATCATGTTCTGGTACCATGGCTGCAATTGAAATAAGGTTCAATGGAGGACCTTTAATAACCGCATCAAGTCCAGATTCAAGACGAGCAGGATTAACATAAAATATTTTCAAATTGCGAATCTCCTAAATTTCCTTTTTTATTTTTCTTAATTAAGTGTTTAGAATCTATTTTTTCACGAAAAAATTAATATTAGTAATGGAGAAAGAGAAATTCTGAGAATCCTTTAGAGAGTTCTCAATCTATCAAAATCTCCTTTTAACTTACTAATATTATTAATTATTTATAAACCTTTTTGTTGCACCTACATAGGTTAAAATTAATGTATAACGCTTGAAAAACGCATAAATCCGACCACTAAGAAAGCGCTTGGAAATATTATAGAATAAATGCTAAAAAAAATTGATTTTCTAATTGTATGTAAGCAATTCAAATTAATTATAAATATATAACAAGAATATTGTTACATTGTTTGTTGAGAAATAAAAAATACAAGTTTCTAATAACTGATTCATTAATCCACAAAAATCTCAATTAAATTTAATAAGATCGTTAATAGAGCCATAATGAAAAAATTTAATTGCTTTAGATGATAGAAAAATCAACTCTGTCATGTAAAATGGCTAAGCAAGGTTATTCAAAAGGTGCATGTGAAGTTAAGTTGAAAAATGGAACTTCAAACCCAGCATGTAAAGTAACTTTAAAATTCGAGAATGGACAATACCATAGAGTTATATCAGCAATGCATTTATCAAGACCCGAAGATTATTTCTCGATTTATCAATCTGGATGTAATCATAATTGTCTTAAATGCCATTCCTGGAACTTTAGTAAATATTTTAATGGTGAATGGTATTCTACAGATGAGATTGCTGAAAATTGCAGGCAATATGGGGAATACGTGACTGTATTTGAACCACGAGAGCGTGCTTTAATGTATTTTGCTAATGATTCATGTAAGCACTGTGGTTCGTGTATCATTTTCAATAAAAGGAGTCCTTTATGTCCGAATAAACTTTCTAAAGATAAAATTGTATTAGGACCGCAAGGTTTTGGTCCAGCACGAAATATAGCAGCTTTTACTGGGGGTGATATCGCCTGTCAAGCAGGATTTTATGCTGAAGTTACGATGAAGATCAAACAGAGATGTGAAAATATGTGGGTTCTTTTAGAAACAAATGGATTCGGCCTCACTCCAAAAAATTTGGATTTGTTCCAAAAAGCAGGTTTAGATTCTTATTGGCTTGATATTAAAGCTTATGATGATGATATTTACAAAAAGTTATGTGGTACTTCGAATAAAACGGTATTAAATGCACCTGAAGAAATTATTAGAAGAAATTTTATATTGGAAATACTCACTGTTTACATTCCTGATTTTATTGAGGTTGATCAGTTTAAAAAAATTGCTGAATTAATAGTAGGAATTGATGAGAACATACCCTTCCACATTTTAGCTTTTTTTCCCCAATATAAATTGAAGACATATCGATCTCCAAATACAGATGAAATCATCGAAGCATATAAGGTTGTAAAAGAAATAGGTTTAAAACAAGTTCAAATAGGAAATGTTGGTGTGACTGCAAATACGGATGATGATCTGAAGAAACTAATAAAATATGTTGGTCCTGAAGCCTTTTAATGGATAGTTTACCTATTTAAAAAATGAGATGAGTATATTTTTTATCTTCTCAAAATGTCCAAGATTGACTTTTGAAAGATCTTCAAATCCTTCTCTAATTCCTAATTTTTCAATCCTTTCAGTGATTGTGAAATAAGGAGTTTTTTTTAATTGTTTAAGTAATGCTTTATTTTCTTGAATACCCTCAAAAAGATATTCAATCGGATTTATTTGATGTTCACCTAGCATTTCCTGAATAATCGCCATTAACATTGTATCAAAAGTTACTCTTAAAATAACTTCGTGATCAAAATCTGGCGTTTTAGGAAACAGATAGGTTTTAAGAAGAGAAATCGATTCTTTAAAGCGTTTAATAGAATCCATCCCTAGTTCTTTAATCTTTTCATTAAAAGTAGGATTTTCACATGCTCGTAAACATAATGCAGTGAGAGTTTGATATTCCGCTACAAAATGTATAAATCTAGCTTTTGCATTAAGCATAGTATCTGTAGATTCTTCTTCATCTATTATATTCCCTAAATCTTCTATTGCTGACTCGAAATATGTTGCAATATCATTGAATTTTTTAGCTGCTGCTTCAAGTTCTCCCCTAGAGAGTAAATTTAAAGCGCGTTTTTCTTCAGTTTCGTAAAGTTCATCAAACTTCTTTATTTTCATTACTGCTTTAAGAATTAATCGTTTACCTAAATCCTTTTTTATGCTTGATCTTTCAAATGATTGCCCTGCTTTTAGGAGGAGGACTGATGATAGACTAATGTATTCTTCAGGATCAACTTCAGATAGATAATCGGAAGCTTTTTGCCAACACTCACCAGCAGTCTCCCAATCTCGCATTTTATATGAAACATTTCCCAATTGTAATAATAATTTGGCAGAGACTTCAAATAATTTTAATTCCTCGGTCTTTCTAATGATTGATTTCAGTCTATATACTGCTTGAATATTATTTTTAAACCTAGAGATTATCTGGGCAATCCTTATATATAACTCATCTAATTTAATATAACTTCCTAGATCAAGATAGATTTGAGCAGCTCTCTCGTAAAATCTTATTGCTTCTTCTCCTTTATCTTGATCTGCCAAAGTTTCAGCTTTATCTATTAATTGTATTGCTTCAATTTCTTT
>CAYZTE010000030.1:0-1167 GCA_964481225.1 uncultured archaeon
ATATCGAGCTTAGTCTCTTGAACAATTTCTTCTTCCAAATCCTCTTCGAAATAAATACCTAATGAAATTCTCTTTTGGACTTTTGAATCCATTAACTCCTTCCATTCCTTGTGATCATGAATTTTACAGATAAATTGAAGGCATTCTTCTCCTTTAGCTATACATTGTTGTTCAGTTATCTCTATGCGATAATCACTCCTTTTTACTTTTAAGATATAATTAGCAACACTTTCTAACATTCCACAAAGCCCACAAGCTAAACCTTCCGTTTCTTTATCTTTTAATTTATTAAAATCAAATGAATCCCCCGCATCTTGACCATATCCAGCACATATTGGACATTTCTTGATTTTTAAAACATAATCATTGTATTTAGATTCTTCTTTAGGGATTTCTTCATAAGAGTAATCATCCAGCTCCGTTCCAAAAACAACAACCCAAAGAATCTCGAAATAATCTAAAACCTTTTTTGGATTTCCCGGCATAAATCGAAAAATACTCGAATGCCGCTCACAAGATTCATAGGCTGCTCTTTTTCCAATTTCTCTGAGAATGAGGATACTATCTTCTTCATTTTTAGTAAATTCATTAATTTCTTTAAGAATTTCTCTATAAAGCAGTGTATAGAACAGGGCATTAGTAGAACGCCCGAATACTTTTGTTATTTTTTTCATTAACCATTGAAAAGCCCCCATTTTCAGCCACCCTTCCCCATTTTATATTTATATAATTGAATACATGTTTTATTACCCAATGCTCGAGATTCTCTCACTTCCAATGGCTTTAAAAACATAGAAGAAGGATCAACCGACTTTTCATTTGTAAGAGAAACAAGTTCGGATACCATCCCTATTATTATTTCGCATCCTGCTATTTCTATATCGGCATAATGATATCTACATAAAGCACATTTATAATCTTGAACTTTAACTAACTTCTCATTATTATCAATTTCAATTGAGACATTACTATTTAATATTTTTTGATAAATCGTTGTAATGACATCCTTTAAATTGTTTTGATTAATTGTTGCTGTAGGCTTCCAGTATTGAATATATGTTCTTGCTATATTTTGTCCCATTTTACGTAATCTCTTTTTTAAATTGGCAATTCCTTTTCTTTCCATTAAGCGAGCAAGAATGTAGATGCTGTTTCGCATTTGGTTCA
>CAYZTE010000030.1:1267-6123 GCA_964481225.1 uncultured archaeon
ACTTTTAATGGTACTTTACCAAGGTAAACGGCTCTATTTAGCTGTTATTATATTAAGCATAGTCATAGGTACATATGGCGTCATTATTTTGTACTTATCTAATTGGTCAGTCATAATAGAATCATTTTCTGAAAATGAAGGCGCATTAGGTGTTGTATTAATCATAGGCCTCAGAATTTTAATTGTGCTAGGAATGGCTATTTATACTTTTTTAAAATGGTTAAAACAAGAGCAACAATATTTTTCTGATTTACCATTTTTATTTGGATCATTCTTTGTACTTCTCGGTTTTGGTAAATCATTGGATTTATTCATTGATTTTATCTTTTTTAAATTATCAGAGACTTTAGTATTAATTATCCTTAAATTACGTTTCTTTATATTAATTTTGAATTTATTTCCAATGATTTATTTAAGTAATGAAATGATCTTATATTCATTTTCACTTAAACCAAGATTCAAGAAGCTTCATGATGAAAATGTACGGAATAAAATTAGTTTTAGAATAATATTAATAATTTTAATGAGTGAAACCATTGCGGGAGTTTTAGCACCTAATTCTAGAATACTCAGTTTTTACTACCCTATAATTGCAATACCTTCTTTAATTACCATTATATGGCTTTTCTACTTTGCATATAAGCATAAACGGCTTTTGCAAGTTAATAGTTTAATTCTAACCACTGGATTTGGATTATATTTATTATCTCAGATTATGAGACCATTATTACAGTATCTCATAAGTGAATCTTCATTGTTTGTAATTTTTGTTGAAACCATAGATTTACTCATTTTTGCAATCATCTTTGCAGGTTTTTATAAAAGCCCAAAGTATTAAATATGTTGCGCTGAAATTCTAAAAAAAATGACCTTTAGTATTTTTGCTAATTATTTAAAAATAAAAATTTGGTTATTAAAAAAGGAAAGTGAATGTATGCATTTTAAATAAGTTGATATTATAATAAACTACATTTTTTCAATAATTTCTCTTAATACTCCCTCCCCAGCTGCTCCTACCATTATTCCATTTCTAACAAGCAGCTGCCCTTGAACTTCAATAGGATGGTTTAAGAGTTCACCGTTATTGAAAAACAACAGTGTTGGTATAGCAGTTATTCCAAATCTTTCACCAAGAGGTCTATTTTGATCTAAATCTTCTTTCAATAATTTGATAAGGCCCTCCTCTTTTAATTTCTCTAAAATTGGGCTTAAGAATCGACAAGGGCCACACCATGTTGTGTATATGTCGACAACAACCTTTCCATCTTTCATATCATCCGTGATATTAAAACCATATTTTTTTAATTCTTCAATATCAGTCATATCGTCTCAATTTTTAAATGATTTGCTATTAAAATTGTTTTGTTATATAGTTGAGTTAAAAAATATTTAATTGCTTTTATTAATTGCATTTACAATTTATTGAGAGAATTTTTGAAAATTTATTAAAAAAAATTAAGAAAATGTATTTGTATCTAATTTAAAAACTAATTTTGAAAAGAATTAATTTTAAAATCAACAATAAGTTATACTACATAATATCAAGATAAACCGATAGATTGAAAATGGCAACTTTAGATTTTGATTTTAGGAACCAAATTCTTGATAATGATATTGGTGGAACTTTAGCATACTGTTATCAATGTGCGACATGCAGCGGAGCGTGCCCAGTAGCGCAAGTTACAGAGGGGAGATATAATCCACGGCGCTTAATTTTAGATGCGTTATTAGGACTTAAGGAAAAAATATTTGGACCAGAAAATGCTTTTAACATCTGGGGATGTACTGTATGCGATACTTGCGATGAGGTTTGTCCACAAAAAGTAGAACTAACTGAAATCTTCACTATTCTAAAAAATATGAGTATTGAGAGAGGTGAAGCTCCTGCTCATTATACAGGTCAAGCATCAACAGTTTTAGAATATGGCAAAGCAATTCCAATGCAACCTGCTATAGAAAGGAGGCGCACTCAGTTAGGTTTACCACCAATAATGGCACCTGATGTAAATGAAGTAAAAAAACTTTTGGAAGCTACAAAGTTACCTGAAAAACTTCCAAAATCAGAGTAAGCTTGTTCACTTTCTTTTTGGTTTTATTTTTTTCATAAATTTTCGTTAGAATTTTATAGATTTTAAACTTTAATTGAATTATAACGTAAATTTACTAAATTAAGATTTGATAATTTTCTGAGGTAATTTAGATTGAGAAAGCCGATTGTAGGGGGAAATTGGAAAATGAATAGAGGAACCCCAGAAGAGTCCAAAGAAATGTTAGAAAAACTAATACCATTAGTGAAAGGAATTGATAAAGTTGATATCGTAATTATGCCACCATTTACGGCTCTAACTAGTGTATATAAAATAATAAAAAGCACTAACATTAAATTGGGAGCTCAAAATATGTATTATGAAGAAAAAGGGGCTTTTACTGGTGAAATATCACCTTCTTTTTTAAAGGAAATAGGAGTGGAATATGTTATACTCGGTCATAGTGAACGACGAGATATTTTTAAAGAATCTGATGCATTAATTAATAAAAAACTAAGAAAAGCATTATCTATGGACTTAAAACCCATCGTATGCATTGGTGAACATTTAGAAGAAAGAGAAGCTGGTAAAACAAAAGAAAGAATACAATTTCAAATGAATGAAACATTTAAAGATATCAATAAAGATCAGATTAAAAAAACGGTAATTGCCTATGAGCCAATTTGGGCTATAGGGACTGGAAAGACGGCAACTCCAGAACAGGCAGAAGAAATTCATATTTTTATTCGTGAACTTTTATCTCAAAAATATAATGAAGAAACAGCCAACTACGTAAGAATACAATATGGAGGATCGATTAAACCTGATAATGCCGAAGATTTATTTAATAAAGAAAATATTGATGGTGGTTTAGTTGGAGGATCTTCACTTCAAGCAGATTCATTGGTTCTAATAATAAAAGCTGCTAACAACATAATTAAATGAAATATAAGATATTTTTGCTATTTATTTCATAAAATTCTCCTTTTTGATAAAAAAATTTCTAACAACTTGGAATATTTTTCAATGAAATCTACTAACCAAGAATATTGTTAAATGAAGAAGTCAATTTTGCTGGGAATTCTCCGAAATAACTCCTAGGATCTGCGAAAAGCAAGTAAAAATATGGTTCAAATAGAATTTCTTCGATCGTTGGGCCGACTCCCGATTTAATAATACATACCTGAATTTGTTTATCAGCAAAAAATGATTGCCTGTAAATCCATTCGAAAGGAGCTATTTCAGGGATGTATCCAATATGCCTTAAAATCTCATTAATATCATTCAATGAATACTTTTTCCCGAAAGATGTTATTGGCGAAAGGTCAAAAGAAGCTATACAAATTCCCCATAACCCATATTCTTTCATTTCACTTAAAAGATTATTTGCTAAACGTTTAATCTCATTTTGATGATTAAGAATACGTTCTCTAGCATTTGAATCAATTAATATCTCAATAATTTTATTTTCCTCCCTCTTTTGCATTAAATCAGCCGAATCAAGGGGGATTTTGGAATTTATAAAATTGTTATAAATTAACCTAATTTTTTCGCGGACGGATTTATGGAGTAAAAAAGATTCTGTTTGTGCTGTAATCAATACATCTCCTTGATATGGTATTTTATCCCGTGATTTTTTGGTGTGATTCTTTTCCTTTTTTGCTTTAAATTCAAGAACTTCAATTCTTTTATCGATATTTCGAGCAAACTCAAATAATGCGGAAATTAATCCTGCAGTAAGATCAAATTTTGAATCTGAGTCTAATTGTTCATGAAGGATGGACTTATCTTTGGAGAAATCGAAAAATCTGAGAAAGATTTTAACGCCTTCTGGTATGGGTTTAATATTAGTATTGAAATATGGAAAACCAGTAGTAGAGATGATGCTAAGTTCATAGATCGTCATTAACTTTAGGAACTCTTGTATTTAATTTTTAAATTTAATCAAACCCATTTTTTGATAAGATTTAATGTTTTCAAATTTAAAATAATTTATTTAATCTTAAATTAATAAAATAAAAACCGTTTTTTATAAAATTAATAAAAATCTAGTTTTAAAAAATGAAATTTTTTATGAAATTACAATTGCTGGTTTACCAGGGAGAGCTTGAGATGCTTTTTGTTCTATTGAATCCTTTTCATTAATAACATTGACTTTAGAATTAAATCTTTTCTCTATAATTGGAGTAATTTCTTTGAAAAATTGAAATTCGTCTTCAGAAGCAAGAGTATAACTAGGATATTTTCCTATATTTTTTAACATTTTAGCGACTGTTTGACTGATGTATTTACTATATTTCTTAAAATTAACTTCTTGCATTAATTTTTTCATTATTTCTCCTTGGCTTTTAGTTTCTTTTACTAATGACATGAAGCTTTTATAGAACTTTAATTTCCATCTATCAGCAATGATTATTAATATATTTCTTAGTGTATCCTTTTTCATTGCCAACTTTATATTAATGATATCTTCAATTATATTATTCATCAGTTTCCATTTATAATCAGATTCTTCTGTAAGTAATTTATTATCATAAGCAGGCCATGAGGCTAAGCTTGCGTATCCCTCTTTGTAAATAAGTTCCCATATTTCTTCAGTCATATGAGGAATAACTGGATGTAATAATAATGTTAGTTTTTCTCGGCATGTTTCAAAAGTCTCTTTATTTACTCCTTCATTTTTATATTTGGTAAAATCATTTGTAAATTGAATAATATTATTAACCGCATCTCTTATCGCAATTTTTTCCATTGCCTTAGTTACTGATTTGATAGTTTTATTTAAATGGTAAATTATAAGTGTATCTCTTAGTTTCTTTTCTTTTCGAA
>CAYZTE010000030.1:6223-20680 GCA_964481225.1 uncultured archaeon
TGAAGATGGACTTGCTCCGAATAAAATAAAAAATCTTGCAGCATCTGCACCATAAACATCCATTATTTCTCCAGGATCAACAGTATTTCCATAACTTTTTGACATTTTTACGCTTTTCAAAATATATTTTGTTCCACATCTTTTACATACTTCATTATACATTTCAGCTTTCATAGCAAAAGCATTACACTTTGGGCAATAGGGGTGAACCTTATTAATCATTCCTTGCGTTAAAAGGCGTTGAAAGGGTTCATTATGAGAGTGTAAACCAAGATCTCTTGATATTTTAGTGAAAAATCTGGCATAAATAAGATGCATTATGGCATGCTCGATCCCTCCAATATATTGATCCACGTTACCCCAATAATCAACCAATTCCTTCCTATAAGGAATTTCATTTTCAACTGAAGGGGGATTACAAAAAGCGAAAAAATACCAAGAGCTGTCAACAAAAGTATCCATGGTATCCGTTTCACGTTTTCCTGGTTTCCCACATTTTGGGCATTTAGTATTTACAAAACTCTCACTTGTTTCTAAGGGATTACCTGAGCCAGTGAATTTAACATCTTTTGGAAGATGTACAGGTAAATCTTCATAAGGTACTGGTACAGTTCCACAATCATCACAATAGATAATTGGAATAGGGCACCCCCAATAACGTTGGCGTGAAATACCCCAATCTCTTAATTTATAGTTAATCGTGGCATAACCCTTACCAATTTTTTCTAATTTCTCCGTGATTACGTTTACAGCAGTACGATTCTCCATCCCATTAAATTCTTCGGAGTTTACTAGTATGCCATCTCCTTCATAAGATCGAGTCATTTTTTCTATTTGAAGCTCATAATCAAAAGGTTGAATTACAATCCTTATAGGGATTTTATATTTTTTGGCAAATTCAAAGTCACGTTGGTCGTGAGCGGGTACAGCCATAACAGCCCCAGCCCCATACTCGTAGATAACAAAATTCCCTATGTATATTGGAATTTCTTCTTTTGTCATCGGATTAAAGCAATATTTTCCAATAAACATCCCCTTTTTTTCAATTTCAATATCTGTCCTCTGGAAGTTATCTTCTTTCATAACCTCATTAAAGAGGATCTCAAATTCTTCTTCGTATTCAGTACCAGCTACCCATTCACGGACCCAAGGGTGTTCAGGGGCGAATATCATAAATGTGACTCCATAGAGCGTATCAGGTCTAGTTGTAAAAATATCTATTGTTCTATTTTCACCTACTATCGAAAATTTAATAATAGATCCTTCAGAACGGCCAATCCAATTTCTCTGCATAATTTTTACTTTCTCAGGCCACTCAACAACATTCAACCCATTTAATAGTTCTTCTGCATACTCTCTAATTTTCAAGAACCATTGAGTTAAAAATTTTTGCTCAACATCCGTATTACAACGCCAACATTTACCGCCTTGTGCTTGTTCATTTGCTAACACAGTTGCACATTTAGGACACCAATTTACATAGTTCTCTTGCCTGTAGGCAAGACCTCTTTCAAACATTTTAAGGAAGAACCATTGATCCCATTTATAAAAATTCGGGCTATGACTATATATTTCTCGAGTCCAATCGTATGAAAGGCCTATTCGCTTCTGTTGATTTTTCATCGTACTAATATTTTTTTCAGTCCATTTCTCCGGATTAACACCGTGATCAATAGCTGCATTTTCAGCAGGCATACCAAACGAATCATATCCCATTGGATAAAGAACATTATATCCATTCATTCGTTTATATCTAGCAAAACAATCACCAATAGTATAGTTTCGAAGATGTCCTATATGAAGCTTTCCAGAAGGATAGGGATACATTTCTAATACGTAATATTTCTCTTTTTTCGGATCCTGTTTAACTTCAAAGATTTTATCTTTTTCCCACTTTTCTTGCCATTTTTTTTCTATTCTGTGTGCATCGTATTCAACCATAGAATCATTACACTTCTTTAAACTTACTGGATAAACATCGTATTTAATACTTTAATAATTGGTTTAATAAATTTTTTTTGAAAAGATATACCTATTTAATATAATTTGAAGACTCTTAAATAGCATAATTAGGATAGTTTAATTATCTTGAGAAACTTATAAGTCGAAGGAATAAAACTTAATTTTACTAATTTATTGGGTCAATTAATGACCGTGGATAAAATAAGAGTATCTATAGGGAGCGCATCTGTCTTAGGGTTATATTTAACAAAAAAATTTAGAGATCTCCCAACTACATGTTATATAATGACTTTTAAAGAAGGTTATTGTTTAGCGAATTGTGGATTTTGTCCACAAGCTAAATCATCAATGAGCTCAACGGAGATGCTTTCTAGGGTTAACTGGCCAATATTCTCATTCGAAGATTTTTTAACAAAACTAAAATATTTGCCTCCGTCGAAAAAATTCAGAAGAATTTGCATTCAAACACTAAATTATCCACAAAATTTTAATGATTTAAGAGAAATTATTACTCAGATTAAGAAAAATTCTAATATCCCTATATCTGTATCAATACCTCCAATGTCCAAAGATAATTTAAGAGAATTAAAACTCGTTGGGGTTCAAAGGGTAGGAATTGCTTTAGACGGAGCAACTTCTGAAATATTTAATAAAATAAAAGGTATTGATGCGGGAGGACCATATACTTGGGAAAACCATTTTCAAAAATTAAAAGAAGCACTAGAAATATTTCCAGATGGTTCTGTAAGCACTCATATAATAATTGGATTAGGAGAATCAGAAAGAGATGTAATAGAACGCATTGAAGAATTATATGATTTAAAAATCCTTGTATCGCTTTTTGCATTTACTCCAATAAGGGGTACAAAATTAGAGGATTTAAAGCAACC
This sequence comes from uncultured archaeon, assembly GCA_964481225.1. Taxonomy (GTDB): domain Archaea; phylum Asgardarchaeota; class Lokiarchaeia; order Sigyniarchaeales; family SOKP01; genus Loki-b32. The sequence continues at coordinate 9,076 of CAYZTE010000030.1, forward strand.
AGAATTATTGAATTTTAGAAAACTACAATTAGGGAGATATCTCATTTTCAATGAAGGAAAAAGATTAAAGGATTTCACATTCAATACGAAAGGAGATATGATAAATATCAACATCTATAAGAAAGAATTAAAAAACATTATTGATGATACAGATGCTTTCTTAACTTCAGGATGCCCAGGATGCAACCGCCCATATTATACTTCTAGACCATCTGGTCCAATTTATAACTATCCACGAAAATTAAATGAAAGTGAGAAAGTAGAAATTTATAATCTATTAAAGAGATTTGTTAATTAAATTTACTCAAGTGAAAAATGAGCAAGTGGCGATTTTTACCATTAGAAGTTAGGGACGGTTTTTGGAACATGGCGTTAGACGAAGCCATTTTAAGAAGGGCACTAGAGGGGAAATCACCAAATACTTTAAGGTTATATAAATGGAAACCTTCAACTGCTAGTATAGGAAGAAACCAAAGTCTATCTGCTGAAATAGAGGTTGAATTTGCAAGAAGAAATGGATTTAATGTTGTTAGACGAATTACAGGGGGAGGGGCAGTATTCCATGATGAAAAGAGGGAAATTACGTATTCAATTGTATGTCCTATAAAATATTTAGAGAGTTTAGGCGCTAAAAAAGTATTAGAACAATTTCAAATTATTACTAAAGGGATTATTTCAGGATTAATGACTTTTGGATTGAAATCAGAACAAGATGTGATTCATTGCCCGGCAATTTTGGTAGAGGGAAAAAAGTTTTCTGGAAATGCACAAGTGAGGAAGAATGGTTATATTCTCCAACATGGCACTATTTTATTAGATATTGATCCTGATTTAATGTATTCTGTATTAAAAGCACCTGAGAATGTTAATAAAACTAGAATGGTAAAATCTGTTCGCGCTAAATGTATTGGAATTAAGGAACAACTAAAAAATTATGACGTAGGAAAATTAATTAACTCACTTAGGATAGGGTTTGAAAAAACATTAACAATTGAATTAGTGGAAGGAACTTTTTCAAGGGAGGAGTTAATTTTAGCTGAACAGTTGGTAAAAGATAAATACTCGAATTCGAAATGGTTAAAAAAGTATGAGTAAAGCTCAAGAATTATATGATAAAATAAAATCTGGATCTGCTTCATGGTTGGATTTTTCATCATTTCTAGATTTAAAAGCTGAAGTTTTGGAACCATTCTTTAATCTAGCTCAACAAATTACCCGAAAGAATTTTGGTAACGTTTTAAAAATATACAATCCTACTAAGAGGTTTCCTGCTATTAGTATAACAGGTAGTGAATGTGCTTTAAAGTGTGAACACTGTGATAGGAAATATTTGAATGGTATGATTCAAATTACTGAAAATAACGATTTAGAGAAATTTTTATTAGATCTCAATAAAAACGGGGGTGTAGGAGCATTAATTTCTGGTGGAAGTGAACTAGATGGATCAGTACCTTTATTGAATTTTTTAGACGCAATTAAAAAAATTAAAACCAAGACAAATTTAATTATTAATACTCATACTGGATTACTAAATGAAGAAACTGCAAAAAAACTTGCTAATGCTAACGTAGATATTATATCTTTTGATATTAATATGGATGAAGAAATTATAAAAAACATTTACCATTTAGACATAGAATTAAATGAGTATAAGAGAGCAATTGATTTATTAAAAAAGTATAATTTAAATATTGTTCCTCATATTTGTATTGGATTATATTATGGAAAATTACATAAGGAATTAGAATCCATAAGATTCATAAAGGAAGCTGAGATAAATCCATCATTAATAGTTTTAATCGTATTAATTCCTCCAAAAGATTCCAGAGTTAGATTTGAGATGCCTCAACCAGTTGAAGTTGCTAAAGTTATTGCTACGTTAAGATTTATTTTTCCTGATACAGAAATTTCATTAGGTTGCATGAGACCTAGGGGCAATATAAAAACTGAAGTTGAAAAATATGCTTTAAAAGCTGGTATTACAAGAATCGAAATTCCCTCAAAAGAAACATTAACATGGTTAAAAAGCCATAATTCAAAAGTTCAATTCAAATTCTTTTCAGCTTGTTGTGCAATTCCAAAAAAATATGAAAGATTAGCTGTGAGTAAAGATTCTGATATTAAAAGATATTTATTCATTTAAAACTGATTTATAATGAATTTAAAAAATCAAATTCAAATATTTGGGCTAAGGGATATTCCGTTAATTAAAGAGGGTGATAAGGTCTCTAAAATTATTATTGATGCTTTAGAGAAAAATGGGCTTACTTTAAAAGATAGAGATATATTTGTAATTGCTCAATCTTTAATATCTAAAAGCAAAGGACGAATAAGAGATTTGACCGATATCGAACCAAGTGAGCGAGCTTTGGATTTATACGAAGATATAACTCCAAAGGCAAGGAATCAAGGAATACCAATAAAGGATCCTAAGTTAATACAAGCAATTTTAGATGAATCTAAACAAATTATAAGAGCTGAGCATGTATTAATTACTGAAACTAATCATGGTTTTATTTGTGCTGATGCTGGAATAGATAAGTCAAACGTTGAAGGGGAAAGAAATGTTACATTATTACCAAAAAATCCTGATGAAGATGCTGAAATGATTAGAAAAATACTAAAAAGCAAATATAAAAAAGATATAGCCATCATTATTTCTGATTCTTTTGGAAGAGCGTTTAGAGTAGGCGCTGTTGGTGTTGCGATTGGAGTTTCTGGAATAAATCCGATTTTAGATAAACGAGGTGAGAAAGATTTATTCGGCTATGAACTTCAAAGTACTATTATTGGTCAGGTTGATAACCTTGCTTCAGCAGCCCAATTAGTTATGGGAGAAGCTGATGAGGGCATTCCAATTGTTTTAATAAGAGGTTATAATTTTGAATTAAATGAGAACGCTAGAATTAAGCCAATAATAAGAAAGAAAGAAATCGATTTGTTCTTAGAAAATGAAAGTGGAAAATTAATAAAATTTCTTAAAAATCGAAGAAGTTATAAATTACCTTTTGAAAATAAAATAGTAGACAAAAAAATCATCGAGGAATGCATTGAGCTTGCAGGGTGGGCACCAAGCGCGCATAACGGACAATTTTGGAAGTACTGCATAATAGAGAAAGGAAATTTTCGCAAAAAATTAATAGACAAGATGAATGAAAAATTAAGAGATGATTTACTGAATAATGGTAAATCTGAGGTTTTTATCAACGCTAAAATAAATAAAACGCGAATAAATTTCTTAGAAGCGCCAATTCTGATTTTACTATGTTTAGACACAACAGATTTAAAACAATATCCTGATACCGAGAGAATGCAAAATGAATTCATTTTAGGTGTTCAAAGTATAAGTACTTCAGCAACTTACTTATTGCTCGCATTTGAAATGAAAAAATTAGCTGCGTGCTGGTATTGTGCTCCATTATTTGCAAAAGAAATAGTAAAAAAAACTTTAAAGCTTCCTATATCCTATGTACCTATGGCATTTTTTACAGTGGGATATCCAATAAAGGAGGTAAAAGCGCCTAAAAGAAAAGAGCTAACGGAAATAATACATGAACTAACAAACTAAAGATGGATGAATGCTATGAGTGAAAATTATTATTTGATTTTAGCAGGGGGAGTGGGAGCAGCAAAATTCATTGAAGGCTTAGCAAATGTTATAAAACCAGAATTGCTTAAAATTGTCGTTAATACGGGAGATGACATAGAATTATTTGGTCTTAAAATATGTCCTGATTTAGACATAATAACTTACACATTAGCAGGTGTGATCGATAAAGAAAAAGGATGGGGTTATGCTAATGAAACCTTTAATTGTTTGGGTGTTTTAAAAAAATTCTATGATACTGGATGGTTTAATGCGGGTGATAAGGATTTAGCTACACATATTTATCGTAATAATTTATTGAGAAATGGTTTTAGCAAAGCGGAGATAACAAAAATGATTTGCGAAAAACTAGGAGTAAAATCTCATATTATTCCAATGTCTAATGAACCAGTTGAAACGTTTATTGAGACTCCAGACGGTTTGATACATTTTGAAGAATATTATATAAAAAATAGGTGTCAATCAAACGTTTTAGATATAAAATTTAAGGGCATAGAAGAGGCTACTCCAGTTAATGGTATATTAGAGTACATCTCAAGAGCAAAAAGAATTATTATTTGCCCCTCAAATCCAATTGTGTCAATAGGAACAATACTTCAAGTGAAAGGAATAAGAGAAGCTCTTTCAAAAGTTAAAGATAAGGTTTTTGCAATAAGTCCAATTATCGAGGGGGCTACAGTAAAAGGCCCTGCTGATAAATTAATGAAATGTGTTGGTTTGGAAGTATCTTGTATAGGAGTTGCTAAATTTTATCAAGATTTTTTAGGATCTTTCATAATAGATAATAAAGATTGCAAATTAAAACCTGAAATTGAAGAATTGAGCATTAAAACATATTGTTGTGATACTCTAATGACTAGTTTGGAGAAAAAAATGGAGTTAGCCAGGTTCGTAATCAATATATAATAGAAAAAGGAATTAAAAGAAATAATTAAGCAGATTCAGTAGCTATTTCCTCAACTTCTCCTTCTTTCTCTTCCGCAACTACAGCCTCTTCTTTTCTAACATAATCTCCTACGGATGTAAGAAGTTCCTTTATACGCCCTTCTTGTTGCAGACGAATTATAAGATTTCGATGTTTAATAAATGAAATTAGTTGGGAAATAACTGGAAAAATCAATATGATAGGAAGTAATATAATTATCATGACTTCAGGAGAGTCCATCGCTACACTTTCTGTAATTGCTGGAGGTAGCTGAATAATTGTACCCAGAAACCAATGAGGATGGATGATAATGAAACTAATGATTAAAAGTAAACCTACTCGATATGTAAAATTAAATGCTGTTGATGTTGCTAATCTAAGAGCTCTTGGGGCAGAACTCCTTGCAGTTAACGTATCTCGAGCCTCAGAGTCTTCTCGAAACAATCGTTCGACATATCTTCCAAGTCTTCTGGTCTTGGAAGCCGCTGTTATTAATTTTTTTTCTTCTTCTTCTAATCTTCTACGCTCTATCATTTCCTTAACATAAGAAAAGCGCCTACCTGTTCTTGTAAAAAATTTCGAGATGGCTAATCCTTCCTCATGCTCTTCTTCAATTTCTTCCCTTCTTTTTTTGGCTTCTTCCTTAATTTTATCAATATTAGCAGTAATGAAGTGGGATTCTCTCGCCAAAATACCCAACTGGGCTTCTAATCTATCACTTCTTTCTAGGGATGGTTTGGTAACTGTATCAGTATAGTTAATTTGAAATGCAAGTTCCAAATAGACATAAGAAATAATGGCAAATGCGATTACTGGACTTGCCATAAACGCAAAAAAATTTTCAATTGGTATTTCACCCAGGCTTGGGTCAAGTGGATCTGCCAAATTATCAAAATAAGTAAGTTCAAAAATCTCACGAATTTTAAACAAATCCAGCATATCTCTGAAACCAAATGCCATAAGTGGAACAATAATCATGAGAACTATTGAACCGATTGCTACCAGATGATATTTTGGATCACTTTTAAAAAAAGCTCTAATTGCATATATAATAGATATAATGAATAAAATCTGAAAAATAAATAAATATAGATTGCTTAAAAGCACTTCTAATTCGCTCAATATTAATTCTGGAAAATTTTCTAATTCAGGTTCCGGAATTGAAAACCATTTGCTCAAGTAATTCTCAAAAAAAACTTCTATAAATTTAAACATATAATTACTATAAAAACCAGCGGTAATAAGTGCGCAACCATAAGCTATAATTAGTGCAATTCCATAAATTAAATAAGAAAACACATTTTTCAATGAATCAAAAAAGGCGAAAAGCACGAATTCATTATCAGCTGTAGTTGCTACTTCTTCAAAATGAAATATCGATGTTGTAAAAATGATATATAACCAAGAAAACACTAGTAAATTAAGAATTTTTAATGTTAATAAATAACCACGTGGCATTTTTTAATACGCCCTCCCCTTTTTCTTTGCTTCCATATAATTACTTAAAACCTGGTTCATCATATCGTCTGGTCCACAAGTAATAAGATTTATGCCAAGATTTCGAAAATCTTGCTTAATAATAACAATATGTTCCATCATTTCCTCACTGATGGCTTCTGCTAGAGCTTTATCTGTCGAAGATAAGTCTATTTCATGAATCTCAAACCAAGGACTAAAAGGATTAATGATAATAATCGTGTGATTGAAAGGTACTAATTTCTTAATTGCTTGACTAATTTCCTTAGGATTTGACTCAAGATCAGAGATGATAAAAACTAGACTGCGTTTTTGAAAACGCCTTGCAAAGAAATCCACTGCTTCAACGATCCTACACTTGCCTTCTGGTTTCACTCTAGCAACAAAATCTAATACTTGATAAAAATACTCGTCGCCACTATTTGGTTTCAAGAAGTTAAAATTCTTTTTATCTGAAAAAGTAAACACACCAACACTATCTCTTCTCGTTAAAGCTACTTTTGTTAAAAGCATGCAAGCCCTTATTGCATATTCAAACTTAGTATTTTCAATAGCACCACCTGCCATAGTTTCTGAAGAATCTACTAAAATCATGACAGTTACATCTCTTTCGGTTTCATATTCTTTAACGATTAATTGTTGAAATCTAGCGCTAGCCTTCCAATCTATCAATCTAAACTGATCTCCAAAGACATACTTTCTCATACCATAAAACTCTGAACCTAATCCTTTTTGTTTTGATCTTTGTAATCCATAATTTAATTGTAAGGATCTCTTCGAACCTAAAATTTCAATCCTCTTAATATCTTCATAAGGAGGATAAATAAGTATATCCGTAACGCTGTCTGGAACGATTCGCTCTAACGAATTAAAACCTAATCTATCTTTTACAATTATAGATAAAGGTCCAAGTGCATATTCTCCTCTTACTCTTGGTTCAAGAACGTATGAAAACTTAACTATTTCTCTAGGGCCAATTCTGGTGGAAATGAAATTTTCACCTAGAATCAACCTGAACAATTGTGGATTATAGTTGTCTCTTATCTCAAGAAAATCAAAACCACTCCGGCCAATGTTCTCAATAATAACTTTAATATGTACAAAATCATCTTTGAATACCTTTTCTTTCTCGAGTTCTCGGTGTACTCGCAACTCTTCTACATTCATTTTATAATGGAAGATCGGTAAACTAATGATAGTACTAAAGAGTAATAGAATTGCGAAATATAACAAGAAATAATTCTCAAATGCAAATCCAGCTGTAAGGAAAAAAATGGCCAACAAGATTAAACTTCTACCTTTTCCACCTAGAATAATTTTCCACCGATGCGCTTTTAGCTTTTGTTTTTTATTTTATGAAAAAATATTGGTACCAATTATAAAAAAATGAAATTTTTTAAATTGGGATTGGAATTTCCTCAACAATTGATTTTAACACTGATTTGGCATCAAGTCCTTCAAGCTCTGCCTCTGGTTTTAAAAGAATTCTATGATTTAAAGCTGGAATGATTAACGCTCGCACGTCATCTGGTGTAACATAGGTTCTTCCCAAGATACTAGCCCTTGCCTTCGAACATTTCATTAACGTGAGCGAAGCTCTAGGACCGCATCCCAATGCTATTTGGGGGTGATTTCGTGTTTTAATTATAAGATCTCTAATGTATTTAAGAATTCTATCGTCAATGTAAACTAAATTCATTATCTTTTGTGCTGCAAGGATTTCTTCACCTGCTGTAATAGCATCAACCGAGGGTAATTCGCCTGATAATTGTCTTCTCATGATTTCTACTTCTTCAGTATCTTCCGGATAATCCAACCAGAGTTTGAATAAAAAGCGGTCAATTTGTGCCTCCGGGAGGGGGTAGGTTCCTTCCATTTCTACTGGATTCTCAGTCGCAATAACGATAAATGGCTTTTCTAAACCTAGAGTTTGACCTTCAATCGTAACCTGACGTTCAGCCATAGCCTCGAGTAGAGCGGCTTGGGTTTTGGGAGCACTTCGATTTATCTCATCAGCAAGAACTACGTTCGCAAAAATTGGCCCTTTTACGAGGACGAATGCACCCTCGTTTTGATCAAAGATTTTAGTACCCGTAATGTCGGCTGGTAAAAGATCAGGGGTGAATTGAACGCGCCTAAAACTTATTCCGAGAGTACGAGAAAAAGTTTTAGCCATAACGGTTTTTCCTAGTCCTGGTACACCTTCGAGAAGAACATGACCATTAACTAAAAGTGCAATGAAAAGTTGTTGGAGAATTTCTCCATAGCCTACAATGACTCTAGATACTTCAGAGAGAACTTCCTGAGCTATTTCTCTTATAGGTTCTACATTAATCTCTTCTCTATCATAGTATTTTGCTTTATCCACTTTTTCTGGAGCTTCCATATTTTAAAACCTCTTTAAATTTTTTTTTTTATTTTTTATTTTTTTTAATTATTATTTGGTTACCTTGATTAAGTATTATTGACTGCCCAGCCCATTTCAAAAAATAAATTTTCGAAATCTTGTTCAGTCTTAACTCTATATTTTCCTTCTTTAATAGCTAACATTCTATCCATAAATCTAGCTAATCTTCTTATTTTTAATTTGGTTGCAGTAGGATCTTTAGCAACAACCATATCTATTACTTTTTGAGTGGTAATTTTTTGCCCATACAATTGACTATTTAATTTTCTTTCTAATCTTCTATAAAGTAATTTTAATGCAGCTCCATATTTCATTTTATCTTTATACTCTTCAATTTTTTGGGCAAAAAATGAAGATGTCCTAAATCTTGCCATTTCCTCTTTCTTTTCTTCTTGTTCTGCAATTTTTCTTTCTTCTTCTTTTTTATCTTTCTTTGGAAGATATCTTCTTAATGTAAAATATGCTAAAAGCGGATAAATCCATGCTGTAATTGGGTTCGTTGAGAGATGTATTATATATTGCATAATGAAGCCAAATATTCCAGCCGAGGTTAGATCTCTCGAGTATTCTGGGCGAATGTGGGCTTCATCAAACACCACAATCCACTCATCTTTACTTCTTCCCTCTCCTACATAAGTAAGCCATTCGATGATATTTTTGCCAAACTGCATGTTATCATATTGATGAATCAATTCATTATTGAATAAACTTGCATCTGCCGACACAAATGTTCGTTGTTCTCCCATATCTTTTGCCAAAAATATTGAAAGTAGCTGTTGAGTAAGATGAATTGTAACATTCTCTAATGAGGGATAGAGAAGTTTCATAAAGGACAAATCTAGATCATCTTCAGGTGAATTATATCTTTTATTCCCATCTTTATCTATAAAAGCATAATCAGTAGTATCCCCTATACTATCCCAACCAAAAAAATCGCCTCCTACAGCGCACGAAGCACGAGAAAGAACAACTTCATTTATTCCTGAAGTTATTGGATGGGAATGAAAAGATTTAATAATTGGAAATTCTGGGGTTGTATCGTAAGAAGCATTGTCCCTTAAAATTCCATTAGGAAATATTGTCAAAGGGATAGTTATATTTGGATCAAAAAAGCTTGCAACGAGAATTTCCCATAATAATGTGCTCGTTGATCCATGATCATGACAAATAAAGAGCGAATTGTTCCCTTTAAAAAACTCTATGAAATATGGTAATTCAAATAGAGGGTCGTAAAATTGATTGGGGCCCATTAAAATCAATAATATTGATTTATCTTTATCTAACCGCTCCGTAGCACTTAGGCTCGATTGTACCGTCTTCACGGTATAACCTTCATTTTCGATTTCTTTCTTGAAATCATAACATCCATTCCAATCCCTATTATATACAGAAAAGTTTTGGGTATTTTCTCCTTGGTCAATTATGGGTGAGAGTATTGGTATAAATGCAAAAATAAATATTATTAGAAATAATGCTTGCTTGTATATTGAACCAGATTTAATTTTTTTTCGAGACTGAGTCTCTCGTGCTTTTCGAGTGGTGGCATTTCTTATGAATATGATAAACCCAATACCACAAAATAATGCACCTATATAACATAGAAGCGGAATATAATTTAAAAAATTAAGATAGCTCTCTGGATCTGTATTTTGTAAACTTATAGAAAATTCACTAATGATTAATCCAAAAATTATTAGATATATCGTAAAGAACGTAAAAATTATTCCTTTTGATATATTTATGCTTTTTTGAGAAGCTTTTCCTGCTTTTACCATTTTATTTTTATTCTTATTATTTTAAATTAAATACAATAATCTTCTTGAGTTTATGCGTATATGCTTTTACACCTTAAAACTTAAGGATTTTCCCGTTATTTCGTTGTATAAATTAGAGAATAAATCAATCGCAAAGTTTAATTCTTGGTTTGTTGGTTCCACTCCGCCATATATAATGTCTTCTATTTTTTTAATGAATGGATAAACGGATTCTGGTTTAAGTTTTTTTTCTAATTCATTTACACACGCAATCGCGAATTCACGAATAGTTTGATGAGCTAACCTTGGCTTCTTAAACTTTATATTAAGAAGATCATCATACACGAGATAAATATAGGCAATTGCCTCTTTAGATCTATTTGTATCAACTAAAACTTTTACATTATTGAATCTCTGCTTTACATCAAGTTCTGGTTCCGCTTTCTTTTTCTTCTTTTTTGCCATTATTTTCTAACCTTTTCTTGTATTTTTTTTGAAATAATTTAATTAATAATTTTTTTCCAATTTATAATTTTTTGCCATATTCTTTTTTAATTATTATTTTTATTTATGATATTTTTATCGGAAATTACACTAAAAATTTAATAGAAAATTATATCCAGTCAATTGGAAATACACAGGTGAAAATAATTCACACGTATTATAAAAATCATTTTCTGTTATTTTAAAAGGTTTTGCATAAATTATCTCCTCTACTTTTTGAATAAAGGGGTATATAGCCGCTGGAGTTAGTTTTAATTCTTTAACAGAAATTATCGCGAAATCTCTTATTGTTTCATTTTCCTTTCTAACTCTACCATATCTAGCATCAACTAAATCTATATAAATAGCGTTGAACAAGTAAGATATTGATTCCTCTAATCTTCCTGAATCTTTAAGAAGTTTGAGATTAATAAGTTTTGATTCAAGAGGTAAACTCACAACTCGTGATTCCTTTTCTTGTTTTTTATAATGACGATATCCAATCACTATCAAAACTGCTGCTACACCTGCTAGGATTGGAAAAAATATTAAAGAAAACATTAAAAATGGCGGCAACTCGGTAGGGTTGGAAGGGGTGTAAGGAGCTGCGGTAATATTTATGTAAGTAATTCTAGAAAGATAAACACCAGCAGTGTTTACTACTTCGATTTCGATTGATTTATTACCTGTTCCAGAGGGTATAGTGTATAAATAGGTGAAATTCCCATTGGAATCAGTTATAACAGAATCAATTTGAGTTCCATCGAAAATTATTCTAAGTGTTCTATTACTTATTTTAATAGAGTTATTATTCATTGAGATTATTTGCCCTGCTATTTTGATTTCTTCTCCTTCAGGTGCTTTATTTACAATCTTCCAAATGCATGTTACATTCGAGAATAGGATTACATCCGGTATTACGATTTCTGAATTTCCTATATGAGGAAAATCGC
>CAYZTE010000031.1:0-20317 GCA_964481225.1 uncultured archaeon
AAAATGGAAATTTAGTATTTGAAGACTTTTCTGATGATCTCTCAGAATTAGTTCAACATGAAATTGATCATCTTCATGGAATTTTAGCAACAGATCATTTAAAAGATGTAAAAAAAATAATAATGAGAAGTGAATGGGAAAGGAGGTTTAAAAAAGGTGAATAGAATCGGCATTTTGGGAGGCATGTCTTATGAATCCACCATTAAATATTATGATTTAATTCTCGAAAAGTATTATGAGAAGTTTAGTGATTATAATTACCCTGAAATTATCATATTCAGTTTAAATTTTCAAAAACTAATTGATTTAGAACTTGGGAATGATACACCTAAATACATTGAATATTTAATGGAAGGTATTAAATCATTAGAAAATGCGGGATCGAGCTTTATTTTAATGGCAGCGAATTCCCCACATGCGGTATATGAAGATTTAGAGAAATTATCAAAAGTTCCAATGTTAAGCATTGTGGAGAGTACCGCTAAGGAAGCAAAAAAAGAGAAAATGAAGAAAATACTATTGTTAGGCATCAAATTTACGATGCAAAATACATTTTATCAGAATTATTTTAAAAAGTTAGATATGCAAGTTATTACTCCATCTAATGAAGAACAGGATGAAATTAATGAGATAATTTTCGATGAACTAGTGATAGGTTTTTTTAAACAAGAATCTAAAGAAAGAATGATCCAAATTATAAATAACTATAAAGTAGATGGAGTTATTTTAGGATGTACGGAACTACCGTTAATATTGACTCAAAAGGATACAGAGATAAAATTACTTGATACAGTAGAACTTCATGTCGAAGCAACACTAGATTATTACTTATCATTGTAACAAATCTTTGTAAATTTTTTTAACTTTCAAATGCTATTTATTATAATTACATCCTTATGGTAATTGATTATTGGACGTTTTAAACTTACGGAAGTGAAATTCAAAGATCTAGCACCAATTATATTAGTAATGTTATTGCTATTTGTCTCAATAGCTTGTGCTAATATGCTCATTCCGAGTTATGCTGCAATTAAGGAAGAGTTTAATATTCCAGAAGCATTAATTGCAATCCCAGATGCTTTTTTTGTGTTAATTAGTGCGTTTTGTGCTTTACTTTGGGGATATTGGGCTGATAAAATTGATAGAGGAAAAGTGTTGGTTGCAGGAGCATTTTCGTGGACCCTTGGAATGCTTTTAACAGCGTTTTCTACTTCATATTTAATGTTAATAATTTCAAGAGTATCAAGTGGAGCAGGTTTAGGATGCGTTTTGCCAGTAGGTTATTCAATTATTTCAGATGCAATTCCTGCGGAAGAAAGATCTGGTTGGTTTGGAACACTAGCAATTTTAAGTTCTATATCTAATGGTGCTGGTCAAGGGCTATCTTCTTTTCTAGGTCCAATTCTTACTTGGAGATTTCCATTTCTATTACTTTCTGGAATAAGTGTGTTGGTTATTTTTGTACTTTTTTTCGTAAAAATCCCTCAACGTGGTGCAAGTGAAGATGAACTTTTAGATTTGGTAGAATTGGATTTAGAATACAGTTATCGAATCTCTAAAGAGGACTTAGTGGTTATTGTGAGGAAAAAGACCAATCTTTACTTAATAATTCAAGGTTTTTTCTCGATCATACCGGGAACAGTTCTGGTATATTTCACCACTTCAATGTTAACACTTCAATATTTTAATCAAATACCTTCAGAAATACAGCTTCAAACAGCTACAATATTCGCAGGTTTGATTGGTGTTGGATATCTTGTGGGAAATGCTGTTTTTGCTCGTTTAGGAGATATATTATTTCGGCGAAATAAAAAAAATAGAGCTAGATTAGCCACTATTTGCTTGATTTTTTCAATTCCTTTTGCAATTATATTGCTTATTTCATTAAAACCTATCAATGTAAGCAAATTAAATATCACCTATCCCGATCCAATCCCTACAGAAGAATTATGGTCTTATATTATCCAAACTATTGGTGAAATATTTGTAGCTTATCCAAGTTATATTATTTTCTTCATTTTTGCCTTGATGGCTTCAATGTTAGGAGCAGGGCCAGTTGCAAATAGGAATGCTGTTATGATAGATGTTAACATGCCAGAACATAAAGGTACTGCTGCTTCCTTTTTTAAGCTCTCAGAACAAGTAAGTAAAGGTATAACATTGCTAATTTCTTATACACTCATCTCTATACTTGGAAGTATTTTCAACATGATGTTTGTTACTGTGTTTTTTTGGCTTCCAGCAGCGATGTTATGGATTTTTGCCAGTATAAATGTAGAGAAAGATATGACGTATAAATCGAGAATTTTATCAGAAAGGAAACAGGTAAGTTTAATTGATTATATTTTTGAATTAGAAATTCAAATGGATAGAGCAATTCAAAAAGTTCAAGATTCAAAATATTATATTCAAACAAATCAAAATAAATTCATTGAACTCCTTGATGATGCGTTGATTATTTTTAAATTTTGTGAACGTGAAGGAGAATTTCGAAGCATTACAAATATCGAAAAGAAAGCACATATCATGTATTTAAGGGTATTATTAATAAAACACGAGATAAGTAAGATTTTTAAAGAATTAACAAATCAAAGTTTACAACCTAAGGAAAGAAATCGCCTTAAAAATGAATTACGGCAAACTTATTATAGAATAAGTGAATGGGATAAAAGTACATTTGGAGAAATACAAACTTATTACGAAGGTGCTTACTTGAAAATTGTTGAAGCAAGACTTAATCAGAAAAAAGATTTAGTTAGAGGCTTGAGAAAGATATCTGAAGCAATTAAGATCTATGAAAGAGCGAAATACTTATTAAATGAAAGACTTGAAATTGTTACTGAAAAACCTGATTTATCGGAAGAAGAGTCAATTGTAAGAGATAAAGAACAAGAATTATTTGATAAATGTTCTAAATCTTTAAATGCAACAATAAAATTGAAGGAAGAGATAGAAAATACTTTAAACCAACTAAAAGAAGAAGGAATTCACATGGAAGATTTAAATAAAATTTCAGATCTTACACAAGAATATAATATTGATCTTGATGATGTGATTATTGATACATTCAAACATAATGATAAGACTAAAAATGCATTAGTAGAGACTTTAGAAAAAATTGATGATATATATAATCAATATGACAAGTGGAAGGAGACAGAATTCAAGGTTTTTTAAGTAAATTTATTAATTATTAAATTCTCCTCTCAATAAATCATGCATTTGACATTTTTCTTCTTCTGAAAGCTGATTTGATTGTTTCCCTTTATTATGAACATAATCGGGAAATTCTTGCTTAAAGCATAAATTAACCAGGAAAAGTAAACAATTTCTAATTCTTATAGTATCGGATATTTCTTCTTCGAGATCCTTCATTAATTTAATTAACACTTTGTATTTAGTTACCTCACTATTGGTAGAAGCTTTTAAGATTTTATCGAAACAATCGTCCATTTTTAAAATATAATTTATAAATTATATTCTGATTTAATAATATCCCTACATCTTAAGCAGTTACATAAAGAATTATATATTTATAAGTATGTTTTGTCGTGCTTCTCACGGGAAAAAAGTATAAAATCATCATTTGAATGCAATACTATCTCCCTTGTTTATAATAGTGTTTTTTTCATAACAAGGTTTACCATTAATTATTATAATTAACTCTCTTTTATCATTAGGTATCCTATATTTTTTTAATATCGATTTAATGGTACTACCTTCGGGGAGATTAACGATTGCTTCAGCTGGTCCATATTTTCTTAAATCAGCAAATAACTTTATTCTTACTTGAATAGAATTAGAATGTTGTATTTCCACAAACATTAATCCCATTCTTTTTGGAAATAATCCTACTCTATCTCCATCTTTAATTTCTTTTCCTGGTCCACAAAAACTTCCATTTACAAAAATATGGCTAATTTCATTCTCTTCAATTTTAAATTTCTTAAGAATATCAAATATAGTCGTAAAATTATCAATATCAATTTTTATAGTCTCGGGCGCTCCCTTTTGATAATTATCTAAAGATATTTTTTCTCTTAAATCTCCATATAGTTTTATTATTACTGACATTTTTTTCTTCCCTTAAAATAGAAAGATTACTTCCATTTAATTTATAACAGGGTAAATTTAGTTAATATAATAAGCAGACTATCTCTTCATGAGTCTAACAAGTGGAAAGTAATTTAAATATATCTTTTATACATTAAAAGTTGGAAATTTATTTGATATTGGGAGTTCTAAACCTCGATACTTTGAACGAAAGTCTCGATTGATTGCTCTAGATCTATAATATCATTGACATCTTTAATTTCAGAAGAAGCTAATTTGGCGAGAAACTCCTTCAATAGTTTCTCTTTAGCCTTATTAGTAGGAAATAGAAGACTGCTCTTGTAATGCTCCCAGTCGAGGATATTAGTGAAGACAAGGAACAGAATCTCCACATGGCTATAATCTATTAAACTTTGAAATTTTTCCTTAGTTATCATTATCTTAGTATGATCAGTATAAAAGTCCGATAAATCGTCATAATAATTGGTAATTCGGGCAATATTATCAAGTTGTGCGCGTAATGCTGCTTGGTTGATAGGACTATCTTCGTCTCTATATAATATATCAAAATATTTCATAATGAAATCTTTCAATTTTTGCAATTTAGTTTGGAACACTCGGGTCTTCACGATCCGCTCGAACATGGGGGAGGCCAGATCTTGATAAAATTTTAGCTCGAATTTTACTATATCTAAAATGTCAAAGAACAACTCTCTAATGTCAATCTCTTCAGTCATGTCTTTTTTTCACAATTTCACAATAATATATTCTTCTTGACTGTTTACATATAAATATAAAAATATTTTTATATTTTTTTACTATTTTTACGACCGCTTAGTTTTTTTTTTTCATTTTTTAAAAATAAGTGAATTTCTTAACACTATTATTTTAATAATTTAAACAATTTAAATTATAAATTTTCAAATTTATAAAAATGCTAAAATCTTAATGGAAAAGAGCGCCCAGGCATTAAAGGTTTAATTATTTTTTGGATTTTTTTGCTCTCTCTTCTGTTTTTATATATTTTTTTAAATAATATAGCTTTAATATGAATTTTCAATATCCTAAATGGGGCTCTAATCATGAAATTGAAATTACTCTGAGGTGATTTTCTCAAGTAAAGAAAATCTGAGAAAAACTTTTTTGCCCTTCCTTTAGATTTCGGTCTTTCTAAAGATATAAAACGATTAACGATTTTGTTAAGATTTTCTGAATCCCTAAAACAATAATAATTAGAGGCTTTAAGCGTCCACTTAATTGCCTCTAATTGGTATTTTATAGAGTTCACATTTTTGAAAAGAGTCAAGAGTATTGAGAAAAAAGATATCATTAGATTCATTACAGTACTTCTAAAAATTTCGAAGATTGTAATTCGAATTTTTGGTTTGATTTTATTTCTTAAGTCATCCCCATATAAAATAGTACTATTAGAAATTACATTAGCTAAAACTATGTTTCTAGGAGCAAATATTGTTGAAAATACCTTATTTACTCGAAAAATCTTATGAAAGATTACCTGATCCCAATATCTCTTCTTAGTTAAAAAATGGCTCACAAAAATTCCAGTTGTTTGTTGGATAACCTCTAAAATGTGATTAACTAATCCTGAATTTACTTCTCTAAAATTATGCTTGATTTCTAAAGAAATAAAGTATTTCTCCATTTCTTTAATATGCCTATTTGAAACCCGATCTTTGAAAATTAATAATAAATCACAATCTGAGACTGTTGTTCGTTCATTACTTTGTGCTCTCTGACTTCCAAATAAAACTAATGATAAGATTTTGTTAACACCAATCTCTCTATTGATAAGTTCAATGACATCCTTGATGTAATTGCGGGATTGTTCATTAATTCCTTTTAATTTATCAGAGATTTTTTTCTCAATGCTAATTTTATTTTTTAAAGCATTAGCTTCCTGCAAATTAAGTCAATAAATCATATTGAATGTTTATTGTAAGATAATTGTATTAAACATCTATTTTATTAAAAATTTGTTTAAACAAAATAATAAGATTTCTTGAATTAAAAGGCAATTTTAACAAAATAATTTAACGAAAATAGGAGTCTGGACCTCTATCTTCTCTTGTTGCTTTCATAAAGTGATCTGCTTGTTTCTTAAACGATTCGAAAATGCTTTCCATCTCTTTGATTTTTTCGTTAAGTTTGCTGAAATCCATTTCAATTGAGAAATAATCTTTTAATAGAGAAACTAATGCCTTTGAGGAACGAGGATCTAGAGTCATCATTGGTAAGGGAAGAGTTTCTGCTAACAAACAAACTCCTGGAGCAAAACCATTTGCTCCAGCCCAAGCTGGTAAAATGCCATTTGCCCCTGAAATATATCCTCCCTCATATAATTTGGTGTTCTCGAACTTTAGAAAAGATTGTACTAAATCTTGATCAGTCCCACATATATATACTAATGGAGTATCATGAACTATATCAGAAATCATAGCACCAGTGCTCGCATACATTTTTATCTTTCCTCCCGTTATTTGATGCATTTCTTCACAAAAAATTTTAGAAAATTCAAAAACTCCTGCTGATGATTGGGGTTGGAAAGAACCTGTTAGAATAAAAAAATCATTTCCATCATCTTTATCCGTGGATTTATAAAATAACTTTGCTGTGGGAATGTCTAGAGTTCCTTTATCGACAAGTGCTTTCGTAGGAAAATCAAAGCATTTAATGCTTAAAAATTCTTCGGCGTTAATTGAATCCTTAATTGATGTAATTGCTAACTTGCCAACTAACGCAATTCCTGGCCATCCTATCAAAACAACTGGGTCTCTTATATTTTTTTCGTTTAAATCAAACTTCTTTTCAATATCAATATACATTTTCTTTAATTCTTTTTAATGGTTATTTATAAATTCTTTTTTTACAAAAAAATTACATTTTTTCCACAATTGAGCCGACGTCTTCACCACAATTTGGACAAAATCTTACTACAACCTCTATTAAATACCCACAAAAAGGACAGTAAAAATCACCCATAACTCTAACTTTCGGTGGTGCAAATGTTTCTAATTCTTCCCTTAACTCTTGAGACATTCGTGGGGATTCTGGATGCATGATTGGATATTCCTTTCTTGTAGGATAATATACTTCTTCATATTGTAAAGCTAAATCCTTTTTAGATTTTAACGAAGAAAATAATGAGGTTAAAAGGCAAATGAATAATGGTGCAAGAATAATATCGATGAAATTTGTGAGTATTCTGTATAAAATCAACATTCCAAAATTTCGAGTATCCGGATTTAACCACATATTATAATTATATGAAAACGTATCAGAATTCGTGTTTAGAATTAAATCGATTATTGAATTAAATATTAAGCCTATAAAGGATACTAAAGCTAAGTGGATGGCAAAAATTCCAATAACTTTCCAGAAAGCACCTCTAGAAATTGAACGAGCCTCCGATATAAAACTTCGATCGCTCTCCATATTATAAGTATAAACTAAAAAAATAAAAAAGTAAAAAATGATAATCGCTGGAATATATAATAGTAAAGTACCTATTGGCATGAGTATGCCTAATATAAGTAGGACTATAAATATTCTCTTATTAAACGCTGATTTAAATGATTCCATAAAATTAGTCTCATACCCCATATTTTTCTTGAAAAGATAAGTGCTAACTGAGCAGATGGCTAACGTAATGATAAATGCCGCAATGAGATTTTGGAGAAAAATTAGAGCAAGATTCAGTAAAAGAAATTTAAGCATTTCGTTTAATTCGCTTTCAGTAGGCATTTCATCTCCCATAAAATTATCAAATATTTCTGACATCGATATTTCTAATGAATTAATACGCCATTCGAGATCAGTTAATAGAAGCGTATCTAAAATAATAATCAATACCTGAAAAAAGGCAAGAGGTAAGATTA
This sequence comes from uncultured archaeon, assembly GCA_964481225.1. GTDB lineage: Archaea > Asgardarchaeota > Lokiarchaeia > Sigyniarchaeales > SOKP01 > Loki-b32. The sequence goes on from CAYZTE010000031.1 coordinate 7,950, forward strand.
AAGTACCATAACTTCGAGAAAATAATTTGAATCCGTCAGTAAGTATTTCGCCGAATTTCTTATTTGCTAGATCTATTAGTCTTCGTGAATTATTTTCCATACTCTTTGTAAAAAAGTATTTTATTTATAATTTTTTGAATAAAGATATAATTAAACGATATATTCATTAGTATAGAAGTCATTTGTTCAAATAAGTATTACTAATCAACAATCTTTTTCATTAAATATCAATGTACGTACAAAAACAACCAGGCCGCCAAATTCCGGGAATAATATCATACATGGAATTTTTTTCATCTCCAAAGTTAGCATATTCCATCCTTTTTGGAGCTCCAATTATATTGGGCTTACTCTCATTGATATTAAATACTCTTCTAATTGAATATTTAGATTTTTTGCATTTCATTCGTTTTATCGTTCTCTTCTTGCTAAGTTCTAGTTTTGGGATTCTTTTTTCCATTATTTTTTATTCCAAAAAGGCTCCTATTTTAGGGCCTCCTCCAGATGGATGGTCAATCCAAATGAATGTTTTTTTTAGTGCCGCTATGGGAGTTACATTTATTTTAGGACAAATTGTTGCGAAAGTTTTAGATAATATCTGGTTTCAAGAAGTATTTTTCATATTGGGAACAATAATTTCATATATTGTAGCTTTTGTCATTTATTTTTCTTTTACTACAGTAGGACGCCCTGGTTATTTGATATTATCGCTCGTTCAACCGGTATCGGCCATTATTCTTTATAGTATTTATACAGCTCAATTAAACATTGTTTTTTTTATTAGAGCTATGATTTTTTTTGTTACTTGTGCTCTAATATTTGCCATCCCATATAGGAAAGGTCTATTTCAAGTAAGTAATGTTTATAAAGAAGCAACTGGAATGAGTGGATATCCGTTTATCAGGGCATTTATTCTTTCAATGATGACTGAAGGTAATGATGAACTTATTGAAAACTATTTTGATAGAGTTGGAGTAAAATCTAGTGTAAAAATTCAATATTTAATTATACGGAATGTTAAAAATAAAAAGATAAAAGGCTTGTTTATTATTCCACATGTTCATTTTGGTCCTTTTAAAACCTGCGGGTCATCAGATTTACCTGAGTATATATATAAAGCTTTCAAGGAAGTTTCTGGAACTACAGTATATCACACGACTAATGACCATACTCAAAATTTAACAACTCAACGGCACGTAGAGAGTATTTTAGATAGAATTAAAGAAGATGTTAATAAAATAAAGAACGACACGCATGTTCAGTGGATTTCAGAAATTAAAGATTTTAACAGAAAAATCTCAAATTCGGCTAAACTTATTGGTATTGAAGTAGGAAATGTTCCAATAATTTTCATTACACGACATCCACTCCCCTCTGATGATATAGAAGCGGATATTGGGGAAACCATTAGAGAAATTGCCATTTCAAATGGCTTTAGAGATGTCATGATTATTGATTCGCATAATGCCATAATCGGAGATGAGGTCTTGATTGAAAAAGATTCCATAGAAGCACAAGACCTGATTAATGTTTCAAAGAAATTTATGAAGAGAAAAAAAGTTCAAAATAGTCAATACGCTCGAATGCTATATGGTGTTGCAAAAGATTCTTTAAAAAGTTTCACGGAAAAAGATGGTATTGGCTATGGTGGACTGGTAGTTCATTTGTTTGAGAATTCAATTACTGGTCAAAAAACCGCCTTGGTACACTTTGATGGGAATAATGCTTATGTGGATATTCGATCTTACATTTTAAATATGTTACAAAACAGAGGAATTAAAAGAGGAGAAGTTACAACTTCAGACTCTCACACCGTAGCAAGACAGTTTTCTAGTAGGGGGTATTCACCTTTAGGAGATAGAATTAAAATTGATTTTATTCTTGAAACGTTGGAATTTTTACTCGAAAAAGCAGAAAAAGATATGGAACCTGTTGAATTCTATTATAGCGATTCCTTTCAAGATAATGTTAAGATTTGGGGAAATCCTGGATATTTTAATGCGATAATTGATACATTAAAAGAATGTATTAAGGTTTCCCAAAGCCTATTAACTTTAAGTTTAATTGTTCCAACATTTTTTTCACTTATATTATTGATTTTTTTATATAATATATAAAAAAGTTAACGTGAATTTAATTCAATATTTATATAATTCATTCTCTTAATTTTTAATTATAAAAACAAAATGAAAAATTCGTTGAAACATGTCGTTAAATACTTTAGATACTATTAATGGAATTTTTAGCATTCTCTTTGTTGGTATTTCTTTATTAGTTGGGTTGATAATATTTTCGAGGTATTTTAAATATAAAGAAAAGGTCTATCTTTTAGTAGGAGCAACTTGGATTTTTATATCTGAACCGTGGTAGCCTTCTAGCTTATCTTTTCTGGTAGCCTTAAATAATGAGAGAGGATTACCACAAGAAATATATTTTTTAATAGGAAATGTTTTTGTGCCTCTTGCAATAATTCTATGGCTATTAGCATTTACAGAATTTTTCTATACTGAAAAAAGGAAATTAATTCTATTGATTTTTACTATATATGGATTAATATTTGAAATCATCTTCTTTATATTTCTTTTTCTAAAACCAAATCTAATAGGTGAACTGAATCCCCCTGTTGATGTTAATTACAAATATATGATATTAATATTCCTACTGTCATTTATTTTGATTGTAGTCATTAGTGGTCTTTTATTTGCTCATTTATCCTTGAAGTCTGATGATCCAGAGGTTAAACTAAAAGGAAAATTGCTAGTAATAGCCTATGCTACTTTTTCAGTGGGAGCTATATTGGATTCATCAATTCCATTAAATGAATTTACAGTAATTTTCACCAGATTAATTCTAATAAGCAGTGCAATCTTCTGGTATGGAGGATTCTTACTTCCAAAATGGATGAGAAAGTTCCTCTTAAGGCAGAAATGAATTATCTTTCTTTAAAATATAAATTTTATTTTAAGAAACTTTACTTAATTGTGATTTCAGAAACAATTCAATTCTTTTAGGTTATTTACTGTAATACTTAGATATTATGCAAATTCATATTCTCTTTTCTTACATTTTTTCTTATAAATCATTTAAGATTAAAACCGGAAATGCTAAGTTCAGAGTTAGATAAATTAGTAAAAATTACATTCATTGGGGCTCCAGCAGTAGGCAAAACCACGATGCTAAAACTTTTATCGGAAGATCCAATAGATAGATTATACCTGCCTACGCATGGACTTGATCTTAAAACAGTTCGATTTGATGACTATTATCTAAGGATATGGGATCTCGCAGGACAGAGCTCATATCTGCGAACTTATTCAAAGGATTACCTTTTAGGGTCAGATATTATTTTTATAGTGACAGATTCAACTCCTCGAAATGTTTTACATTCAAGGGAATTAATCAATTACGCTTGTCACTTTATAGGAAAAGAATGTCCCATTATAGCAATAGCAAATAAACAAGATTTAGCAAAATCTGATGGTAGAATGGATGCTAAAAGGGTTGAAGATATTCTTCATGTTAAAACTTATGGTCTAACTGCCATAAATCCATCAGACAGAATAAAATTAATAAAAATTATAAAAAAGGAATTAGGGCAAATAGCAATTAGGAGGGGATTAAAAAATTGAACTTTATTGAAAATGAAATATTTGGAGCCGCTTTAATTGGATTTGATATGATTGATGGTCCTTTTCTCAAATGGAAAAAAGAATATAAAAATGCTGATAATCTTGTAAAGTTAGATGAATTTGCAATGAATTTTTATCTTGCATTTAGAGGTGGAAACGCTGCTGTTAAAAAACCTCGAGCTATTTTATATGATAAATTCTATATTGTAGCTTTTCCAAGAGATTTAGAACTATGCTGTCTTTTCATGAAACCTAAAAATATTGATAATAACATTAAGCAACTAAATAAGATTGCTTCTAGAATAATAACGGAAATGGAACTCAAAGAAGAAGAGGAGGATTTACAATCAAAAGAATCTGACGAAAACACCATTGATGAGATTAAAAGACTTATACCAAATCTTTTAAGTGGTGTAAAAATGTCAACTCCAGAATTGAGAAGATACTTTAAATTTAGCAACTCGCAAATCTGGAAAGTCATGTCAGACTTAGAGAATTCTCGAAAAATAAAGCGTGCAGAGAAAAGAGGAAGAGCAATACTTTGGACAGCAAACCAATAGCTTTTTTAATTATTTTTATATTTTAAATTATCTTGTTCTGTGCTCCCAATTTTTTAATTTGGTATAATATCTTGAAAACATGATATGGCAAACATCAGGAAGAGGTTTATTTAAATTATTGATTGTAATATATCTAAGTATGTGATTAATCAAAAAGATGCCTATGAATTCAACATGATAGCTGCTAATATTTTTAGCAAGATTTTCACCTGAAAACCTTATATCTAAACCTTCTTGCTTATCCCAAATAATTTCAATAAAGATTTTTGGAAAAACTTCCTTTTTTATCTCCCATTTTTCACCCTTTTTATATACATCTGCACCAAGAAAAGCTTTTAAGCCGTTTACATCATGTTCCTCTAAAAAAACAAACGGTTCCTTTCTTTGCGTAAGTACTTTCTCCATTAATTCAGTTGTAGCATTATAATTCTTTTCAAATGGGTCTTGACCTTTTAATTTCCTTTCGATCATATCCATCACAATATTAATATAAGTGGCGCTATCTTCTCCAGGTACCCAATAAGCGCGCTCTCCTGAAAAATAAAATTTGAATTCAGACTCTATACCAATACCGAATTCATCTCCGAAGTAAGAATATGCCATATGAATATTTACTTCTGGAAACATCTCTAATGAAATTGCCCAGTCTTCACTAAGTCCAATATTTTCGATTTTCCCCCCTATAACTTGTTCAACAATCTTACTTAATTTATCCATGTCAATATTTTTAAATATAGTACATTTAGCATTGCTAATATCTTCAAGTTCTTTCTCGTGAGGTCCTCGCACACCCGTGGCATCTATTTGCCCCACTGTCCAATATTTTTTTTTATTGTCTGCCATAACTAGTATTATTTATCCTTTTTTTTGAACTTTCCTATAAAAAATCCCTGAGTATGATGAAGGGAAGGAAATAATCTCCCTGTTCCTGGTACAGTTGAACCGTTAATTGTATAACTTGGAGAAAACCAGGTTGGCAAGTCTAAAGGTTCTACATTATCTATGATATCCAAAATCTGATACTCTCCCTCCTCTGGATACAAGCTACACGTTGAATATACCAAAATTCCATATGGTTTTAATAATTTAAGAGCACTTTTGAGCAATTTCTTTTGTAAAGTAATGTTCTGATAAAGAAATTTTTCATTTTGCCGCCATTTTAATTCTGGATTGGTTAAAAATGTTCCGGATCCAGTACAAGGAGCATCAAGTAAAATCCTATCAAAATAATTTTCAAATCTTATGGGAAAAGTAATACTATCGGTATTTATTAAAAAAGAATTCAAAACATTCAATTGGTTAAGTAATTTTTTCATTGTTCTAATCCTTGTGGTAAGAAAATCTCCAGCAATGATATATCCATTATTTCTCATATATTGTGCTATTAAACTCGTCTTAATACCAGGTGCGGCACACATATCACATATTAAATCGCTTTGTTCTGGCGATAAAACTTGGATTACAGCAGCAGAAGCTTTATCTTGAAAAATAAGGAATCCATTTTTGTAAAAAGAATTATCGAGAATCTTATTTTTTGAAGTTTTCGGTACTTGAAATAAATCAGCTATATCAGGATCTTCATAAAAAGAGATGCTATTAATCTTAAAGTTTTCTTTAATTGCTGATGATATTTCTTCTTCTCGCAAATTTGTCTTTGTTAATTTATTAATGCGGATGCTAATTTCAACATTTTGTTCTAAATAATTCATATAATTGATATTTTCCTTGAGAAATTCATAGCCCATTACTGGAAGAAGACGGTTGACCATAAAACTAGGAATTGCTTCATTTATGCTAAATTTCACTTTCTCGTCCACATCTTCTAAAGCTTTCTTCCAAGAGAATGATCTAATTCTATTCAAGTACTTTTTATCAATAGTTTTTAATTCATTAATAATAGTCTTTTCTGAGGCTTTTTCCCAAATTATCCTATAGGTTGCATATAAATATTTGGCTACTTTTCTATTGCTTAATGAATTAAAATCTCTCTGTGTTTTCTTAACTATAAAATTTAATTTATTCCAGAATCTAATGATTTCATTGTAATAATGAACAACTTTAACATTTTTTCGTAAGTTTATAGGTAGAACGCTAGATTCTTTGTTGATAAACTTAGAAATTATGTCTAAAATATTTCGAAGGTCTTTCTCAGTAATTTTAAGTAACCTCAATAAAAATACAATCTGTTAAATAAAGATCTAATTTAAAGTAAATAAAAAAAGAAATAAAAATTTATTTTGGAATTTATTCTATCTCTATAGGAACTATTAGTCCTTTTCTTTTTAAGGAAATAATTGTGCTTATGATTTCATCTCGGGATGCTTTTCTCCCCGCTAAAGCAAAATTTAAAAGACTTGATATAAAAAAGAAGTTCTTTTCTTTTTGAATTTGCTCAGCAACTTCGCACAGAGCTTTTTCTAGACCTTTTAATTTTACTACGCCATAATGCTTTCCTAATTGAAGTGGATACACGAATGTAACATTAAAGTATTTTTCAATTAAATCATCAGCTGTTCTAAATGGCGTAATATCTCCTGTAAAATCCTTTAGATTAGCTTCAAATCTTCTCTCAAAATGCTCTGTAAATGCTATTTGACTTGCTTTCAATTTTTCAGAAGGTGTACCATCTAAAATCAAGGCTACTCGAACATAATCCCCATCAGTTATTACAATTTTAAAGTCATAATAATCCATTTCAAAACCTTTGCCTTTTATACTATCTTTTTTAATTTCTGTTCTGAAGTGTGAAATTGCTTGTAGAAATCCTGAGATTAAATCAGAATCTATACCTCCTAAAGAAATTTGCTTATTATAGATTGAAACCCCGACGTCTTTATTAATAATCATTATATAGCTTATTTTTAATAAATCATCCAAGATTTTCGCTTCTCCTGCCCAAATTCTTCTTTGTCTTGAATGCTTAATATGTCTTACAGTTACAAATGACACAACTGCTGCTAATCCGATTATTAAATAAGGCAAGTAACGCATAAAATTATCCATAAAAATTGTAAACTCTGACACCACTTTAATATATCCCGATTCTTCTTCTTCACTCGCATACATTCCCTCTTCAGTAAAACTAGCACGAATAGAGAATTTTCCACCTGTACTTTCAAATTTTAATGAAGCAGTCGCTATTCCTAATTCATTGGTCACACTTGCTGATTCATATATAGGAGCGCCACCAGAATCTAATACTTCAAATATTATTTCGAAATTTTCTAAAGGCTTTCCTCCTGCCTCAGTTACTCTCACTGAAAAATAGTATGTTCCAGTTTTATATTGGGAATTTACGTCCTCAATAAACTCTATTATTGGCTGTATCTTGAACATTTCATAAGTTCCATTTACATCAAATCGAACGGCGTGCCAAAGCGAAGTAACATTAAATTCGAAAAATCCTTGAGAGAATGCTGCGTCATCTATATCGCCTTCCCAAATACCATTTCCAAACCCATCATCAACCACTGCTGTCCCACGATTCTTGAGTCCAATATCCGAAGGATTTAAATTTTTACTTTTTAATCCTAATCCAATTCTCGAAGCAATATCAGAATTTATCGCATTTTGAATGTATAATGTTAAACTGAATTCATCAATTGTAACGTTATAATCTTGAAAGAAAACATTTCCTTTATATCTTAATCTCATTTTAATAGAGTTTTGATCACTTGAATTTAATAGATTCAAAAGTATCCAGGTAGCATTAGCTTCTATAGGAAAGTACACAGTCGTCTCATTTTGAAATATAAAATCTCTTGGCTTACTGAGCGGAAGCCATTCCAAATCGTTAATATAATTAGGAAAGAAATCAAAAGTTACATTCCCCTTATAAAGTTCCAAGACAGCAAGCTGTAAATCTAATGGATTGTTAATGCTAACATTAGAACTAATACGTAATTCCATTGTAGGGATTATTGGATTTGGATATACAGCAATCCAATCATAATAATCAACATTCCATAAAGATTCATCGAGCTCGGGAACTAAATTTAATTTAAATTCTATTCCTAAACTTCTTCCAGTTGCTTGAGCTCGAAAGTATTCATCATCATTATATTGTAACAAATCCATTGTTTGATTTCCAAATGGACTGGTGGTACCATTTACAACTTTTACATTTGAAGGAAAGTATAATTCTTGAATTAATGGATCATGTTGTTGGATTGTCGTTAGAGGAGTAATTTCTCCAATTTTAATAGTAAATTGATTGAAGGAGACATTAAATGGATTTCCATTTCCTCTATAGTCAAATGCGAAAGTCAGAGAATCACCATCAGAGAAATTCATGAAAGAGAGAAATTGAAATTTTTCCCAAGGATCTCTAATCTTATAACTCAATAAGGTTTCAGTATCTTGCTTAATATCAAAATATGAACTAATATTACGCCATATTCCGAATGATGCGTCATACACGTATAATTCAGCATTTTGGACATTTTGAATATTGCTTATATTTGTAGCAAGGTAAAAATCAAAACTAAAAATGAATAAATGATGATAATTATACCACCAATCTAGTTTCGCAAGCGCTATTGAATATAATAGCCAATAAGGTATGGGATTTTGGGTAAGATTATGAACATCTATTTTTGACACGAAAGTTAGATTATCAGTTAGAGGTGTTGTTAGATATCGATCATTATCCATCTCTTTAAAAGAATTTGAGCTACCATCTAATTCAGTTCCATTTACAGGAAAATATTGTGTGACGTAACTCTCTGTATAATTATCATATGTAAATTCTGGAGAAATGGCAAATGTTTCGCCCTCGCCAATATCTAAGGGATTTTCACCATCAGGATTAAAGTAAAGGAACTTAGGTCCACCGCCAGTTCTCGTATCATCAGGAGGAATTTTAATTGTAATAGCAAACCAATATTTAAAGCTGGTACCCTCAATTGTAAAGTTAGTTCTTGATGTGTTTAAAAAGATAGGACCAGTTTCAGAATTTTGAAAATCAAATAATTCCCAATGGGTAGCAAAGGTTATCGGGTGTGGTTTTTTTAATACTCCTAATGTAGCGTTAGGTGTCCCATTTAAGTCGTTTGAGCAATTCAATATAGCAACTTCCCAAGAATTTTCATCTGTAAAAATACTTGGATTATTCACATCTTGGGTGAGAATGCTTACATTATTCACATATTGATTTATTTCAATAGAAAATTTCTGATAAATATATTTTGGACCATATGTAGAGCTTATAATAAATTCTGAGAATTCTGTTTCTATATTTCGCGTGTAATTTATCGCTGTAATATTTTCAAAATACATCCTTGCATGTGAAATATTATAATTTGGCTCGATCACTTTTGGTTGATTATTTAAACCGGGTTGCTCTCGATTTATATAACAGCTTTTACTGATCCTCGTGATATTATTGAAAATCTTACCCGCACGATTAATAGCTTGAGGATATAGAGGATAAGATTCTTCTGTTGAATTAGTTCTGTTTATATTATTGTAAAAATTGCTATGAACAGGTAGAATTAAGCAGAAAATAATAAATAGTACGAATATGGATTTACTTATATTTATTCTCATTTAAAATATCCTCTTTATTTTATACTTAAATTTCAGAAAAATGGTTACAGTAACAAATGAAATATTATGCTTTTAAAATTAGTCTTTCTAATCCAACAGAAAGAATGATGAATATTATTAATATACCCAACATTGAAAAAATCAATAGTTAATAGACTATCCTCTTAATTAGATCTTCTAATTCTATTTCTGTGATAAACTTCTTTTCTGTAATAATAGAATGAACTTTCTCTAAAATTTCATCGATAAAAGTGCCATAATTTTTAATGCTCATCTGTTCACATTTTATTTTAATAGCATCCCCATGTAAGGTTGTCGGTCCAAAGATGATATGCTCTTCTTGTCCTACAATTTCAGGCTTGTATGGGGTAAAACACATCCAGAATTTATCTTTTTCTAAAGCACTCATGACATGAAGTTCGCTCTCGTGCAAAAATGTATTTCTGCCAACAACTGGTTTATTGTACGGTAATGGAACACCTGAAACTTTCTCAATGTATTTACTTAAATTATATAGCTTAGAAAGGTCGATCCCTGTATTTATTCCATATAACATCTCTAAAGCTACAATAACCTCTTCGAAAGAAGTGTTACCGGCTCGATCTCCAAGTTTATTAACTACTAAATCAATATAAGTAGCTCCTTGTTCAACAGCAGCTACAGTTGAAGCCGTACCTAATCCAAAATCATCATGAATATGAATTCCTATAGGTATATCTTTTACAATTCGATTTATTTGCTTTACCATGTAAGAAATGGCAGGAATATTACAAGCACCGACAGTATCATATAACATTATCATTTTCGCTCCATTTTTTATACCAATTTCAATGGCTTTTAATAATATTGGCAATTCTGAACGCGTAGCATCAACACAATCTAAGATAGCTTGTCCCCCTAACCTCTTAATCCTTTTTAAAACAGCAGGTATTAAGCTAATTATGACATCAGGAGTTATATTTTCATCACCCGTAAACAATTCAAGTTGCCATTTTGTTAAAACAATGCCAAAACCAATATAATCAATTTCAGCCTCTATTGATTTTTTTATTTCTTCTGTCCAACGTGAAGGATTTGAACTCAGATGGGAATAAGTTTTGAATTTAATACCTAATTCTCTAATTTGATTAGCTAAATCCCATTGATCCTGAACCTGGCCAATATAGCCACAATCTATGTGCTCAACGCCTATTTCTTCTAATTTTTCAACTATGCTTATCTTTTGATCCAATTTATAAAAAACCCCAGGAGTTTCTTCTCCCTCTCGGATGGTTGAGTCTCTCACATAAACCCTTTTAGGAATATTAAAAGAATCTCTCACTTCATCAATATAATTTAATGCTGAAACACACCATTTTTCATTAAACCATTTTGTCTTTTCTTCCATAATTTTTCCTTTTTCTGTTATTTAAAATATCTTAGTGATTTTTTCTTATTTTATGAGTTTTCGGGCTAACATTTCAAGCTCTTCTTCAGTGGTGTATTCATTAATTTTAATTCTTTCTTGAATCTCTTTCTTAAGAAATTTCATGTGATCTTCGGTTGGCATCAAGCCGATTTTGTATAATTTGGCTTTAATTGCCCTATCCTGTAGTGTTGTCGCTCCAAATATCAATTTACGGGTTTGACCAACTACATGAGGCTGATATAATTCCCAAGTTACCCAGTTTCCCATCAAAATTTGTTCAACATGCAGATCGGATTCATGAATAAAGCAATTTTTACCGACAATTGCCTTATGAGGTTGTAATGGTGTTTTGCTATATTTTTCAATGAGTTTTGAAAGTTCTATTATTTTTTCCAATTTAATGTTTGTATTTATCCCATATAGTATTTCAAGTGCCATAATCACTTCCTCTGTCGCTGCATTGCCCGCTCTATCGCCAAGACCATTAAATACCACATCTACTATTTCTGCCCCTCCTTCAACTCCTGCAAGTGTAGTAGCAACGGCTAATCCAAGATCATTATGTGTATGTACTTCTATTGGAATCGTTTTTACTATATTCTTAGTAAATTTTACAACTTCTTTGAATGTAATAGGTAAAGCACAACCATTTCCATCATATACTACTATTCTATCAACACCGGCATCTACAGCAAGCTCACAAAATTTTTTCCAATATCGTGGAATTACACGACCAGAACCAAAAGCTACAGCTGCTCCCTGAGATTTTGCGTATTCTATACCTTCGGTTATTCTTTCAAACACTTCTTTCTTAGTTTTTAAAGAGGGGCTGGGGACGAGTAAGAAATTAATACAATCTGCTTCTGAAGCCAAGATATCATCAACTTCTTTTTTTACATCTTCCACATACATTCTCGCGTGTGATGATAATTTCATTTTTATGCCTTCTTTTTTAAGAGCTTTGAAAGTTTCACTATGTTCTTTAATTCCTGCAGCATATCCTACTTCAATTTCTTTTATTCCCATTTCTTCCAATAGTTTAGCAATTTCAACCTTTTGTTCAATTGTAAAATAAGTTCCGGGTGTCTCTTCACCCTCTCTTAATGTGTCATCTTTAACAATTATGTTCTCTGGCAATTTCATTTGATTTCTTACTGATTCTGCAAAATTCCACTCAAAACTCCACCAACGTTGTTCCTTATCCATTCTCATTGATGCCCAAGC
>CAYZTE010000032.1:0-20043 GCA_964481225.1 uncultured archaeon
GCTTACGCGCACCGGCTCTCAAGGCCGGCGTCTTACCAACTAGGCTACAGCTGCTAACTTGAAGTGATTTATAATTTAAATAATTATTTTACTTCAATGCTATAAATAGATTATATTCAAAAAAATAAATTTCTTTTTATTTTCCCCTTTCCTCTTATGAGATCTACTACAACAATAAGTAAAATATAAATTTCATGCTACATTGACACTTAATTGAGATGGTGAAGAAATGAGCAGGACAAGGGATTTTCGCTACTTAATACCTGAGAGTCTGTTTAAAGAAATTACCCAAAAAGCAGCAGAGGAGGATCCGTTGATTATCCACGGATGGCTCTTTGCTGAGCGTAAAGAGAACTTTGGAATCTGTACAAAATTCATAATGAATTCCGATTTACGCAAAAATAAAGTCCATGTAAAACCAAGAAGTTGGATGCGATATAAAAAATCAAAAATCTATAATATGCGTAAATTTAAAGCTGAACTGGGGGTAGACATTGTTTGGATGTGGCATAGCCATCCATCCGGAAATGAAAAACTCCATACTATTGATAAGCGGATCTTAAAGTATCTGTCAAACGGAGTCATGATAATAGTAATCCCTCCGATTCCAAAAAAAGAACAAAAGGCTCATCTTGTCGGTTGGTATTATGATAAACGTTATACAAAGAAGCCAATTATTGAAAAAATGGTTTTTGAGATAATTTCCGAATGATTAAACGCTTTAAATTGAAATTTTTCTTTTCCTCTTTTTTTTTCAATATACGAGAAATTAGACAAAACCATAGTAAGATTTTAATTAACCTCTAAAATTTTTTAATTATTTTATTATTAACTCAAATTACTATTAGAAAATTTGGGATTAATTATATGGGAGAGATTAAGGTAATAGAAAATCCACATAATTTTCAAGTAGGTGAAACTCATTATCTACAAGTAGATATTTTAAAGGCAATAATGATATTTTTAGTTATTTTTGACCATACCATTTCTTGGGCTATGAAAGACAAAATGGGCGTAGAATTATGGGAGAGAATTTCAATTCCAGTTTTCCTAGTGATAATGGGTTTTAACATCGGACACTCATTTAAAAGAATGGGAGATGTTCCGTTAATTAAATTTTATTCAAAAGTTTACTTTAAACGTAAGTTTTGGCGCTATATTTGGCCATTTCTTATATTATACGTTATCTCAACGATTATTGGCTTATGTATTTATGAATTCAATTTAGATGCAATGATTAATAACCAGATAAAACCACAATGGAATACATGGCATTTCTTAATGGGAATCTTACCTTTTTGGGGTCCAGGAAATTGGTTTATTCCAATAGTTCTCCAATCCATAATATTCCTGCCAATCATTTATAAGGCATTTTCAAAAAAACCAATTTTATCTCTATTAGTATGTTTCATTGTTGAAATTGCCTTTCATTTTATCATCTTTCTAAACATTGGAACAATCGATCCTTGGGAAGAGTGGTGGGTTGAAGTTATTTTCCGATGTAATTTGTTCTTCTATCTCTCGGCTATTGGATTAGGTATGTGGTTTTCAATTGAGCATAAACTTGAAAGCATGCACAACATATTCATGTTGCCCCTCATCATAATAAGCATAGAATATCTCATAGCATATCAATTTCTTGGTTTTCGATATCCCTTTGTTAGAGGGGATTATAGTTATATTGCATTCCCCTATTCAGCTTTCTTATTTTTGCTTGCGATGAAAATACTTCCTCAAAAATCGGAAAATTCAATAGCAAAAGCGATTTCTTGGATTGGAAAATCAACATACCACATCCTCTTAACCCAGATTTTATATTTAGGAATTATATATGCCATATATGGAGATCATTATTGTGCCAGTATTTTTGGCATTAATCGTAATGGCTCCAATGTTTGTTTTCTTTCTTTAATTATTAACTGGGTAATCTGCATTCCGCTCGGTGTTTTTTGGTGGTATTGCGAAACAAGGATTCACGAATATCGGCGCAATAGGAATTTTTCCAAGAGCAAGATATATGATAACGAATAAGCAAAAAATGTGAAATAGGGGTTTAATCTTCTCTCATTGTATTTTTAATATAAATACAAAAATGTACATGAGAAAATATTAAAATTTTAAAACTTTTAATTTATATTGTACAATCGAAAACTATAATTTTTCACAGCCCAGATCGCTTAGCCTGGTAGTGTCTAAAAGTGCGCCAAAAGCGCCGGTCTGCTAAACCGGTATCCGAACGGATCCGAGGGTTCAAATCCCTCTCTGGGCGTTATTTACAATTGTTTGAATTAAACTCTTAAGGGCCAGTGGTCTAGTCTGGTATGACGTCTCGCTTACACCGAGAAGGTCGGGAGTTCAAGTCTCTCCTGGCCCACCATTTATTTATCCTTGTTAAATAATTTTTTTATTTTTTCAGGGCGTATAGCGCTTAACTTGCAATTTTTAAGTTCATTACCAACATGTGCAATGATACCAGGAGCATCGGATCCTTCTTTTAATAAAACTAAGTTTTCTAAAAATCCAAATCTTTTTATTGTAATAATATCTCGAAAATGTCCTTTCTTGATTATTTTTTTTTTGAATTGACCTTTAGTTTCTCCACTTAGAAACACTCCATCGATGTTCTCTTCTAAAATTTTTTTAAAAAAATTTAAAGTTTTTGGTGCCAATTCACCTAAAACTTTATTATTAGCTGTATCTATATTAGTGATTTTAACATATACAGGAAAATGATCAGTAAAATCATAAGCTTCAATAATTTCTTTTAATGATCTCACTTTTCCTTCGCATAATTGTTCTCGTAACGTGTGTAGATTGATAAGTACATCTGCTTTTGGATTTAGAATAGCACAATCAACGAATACTCCGAATCCAACTTTTCCCACATCAACAAAAGATCCCTTATATTCTTTTCCAACTATAATATTCTTAAATTCTTTAATGGTACCAATCTCATTTTTTAATAAATTAAAAACAAATTGTTCTTCTGGACCACTGATAATAATCTCGAATCTTTTATCAAACTTTCTTAACTTTTTAATCTTTATGGAAGTGTCTGGAAATCCTTTTACATGCTCTTTCAAATATTTCAGATACCTAAGATAGATATCTTCTTTCTTTCCTCGATTCGATATATTATAGATTTTATCAAATAAAACTAACTTTTGTACCATAAGAAAACAATTATTTGCTAGTATCAATTAAAATTTAAGTATTTTAATGTCTTTAAAGTAAAATATTTTTCTCAAATTTTAATATGTAGAACCGATCGTTCTAAAAAGATTTAAATTACTAAATTTTTATTTTTCAATAAAATCTAAAAATAGTATTAATTAGAGAGATGGAAAACGATGGAAGAACAAAGATTTAACCTTCTAGTTGACACATTATATAAACAAGAAGGAGTCGAAGAAATCTTTCTCTTAAATAAAGAGGGTAATATTGTTTACAAATCTGGAGACTTTCCCTTGACCCATGAGGAAGCAAAAGCGATTTTTAATGCTTGGAAAACAAAAGAACCTTCTCTTACGTTTCAGAATCATCGATTTGCTGTTTTAAAAAATGATGATATACAATTAGCTGCTAAGAATATAGGTGGTGGGAAGGGAAATATCGTCGGATCAATTACAAAGGAAGGAGATTATCTTATTGCCCATACTAGAGATGAGGGAATGATCTTATTGGAGTGGTCAATTTTTTTAAATAAAGTGGCTTGGTCTTAAAGGGATTTAATATAGAAATAAGTATAAAACCTGTCTCTGACTTCTCTTGTTAATCCAAAATTCCTCTTTTTTTAAAATATTTAAAAAAAATATATATTTTAGGATTTATTACTACTTTTTAACTAAGTAAAACAAAATAAATTAAAAATAATATAAATAAAAGAATTAATTGAAAATTAAAATTTAAAAAATATTAACCCATTTGGTTAAAGATTTTAAGATTTTAATAGATTATATGAAAAAGTTTAGGAGGTTAGCGTTAAATGTTTCAGCAAGCTGGTCGCGGATATGATATGGCGATTACACAATTCTCGCCCGAAGGTCGGCTCTTTCAAGTAGAATATGCTATTGAAGCCGTCCGAAGAGGAACGACCGCAATATGTTGTAGGAATAAGAATTCAGTGGTTTTTGCGGTTGAAAAGAAAAGTTCTGAACTTCAAGAGCAAACTATGGGTTCAGAAAAGATTTTTAAGATTGATGATCATATAGGAGTGGCAATTGCAGGATTAACTGCTGATGCTCGAGTACTTATTGATAGAGCTCGGATTCAAGCTCAGGTTAATTTATTAAATTATGATGAGAAAATTTCCGTAAAGGATTGTACTCTAAATATATGTGAATATAAGCAAGTTTTTACACAAAATGCGGGCGTGCGACCCTTTGGAGTTTCTTTCTTAATTGCTGGAATAGATAGTGATGGAAAAACTTCCTTATATTTGACAGATCCTTCAGGAGCTCTTTGGTCATATTTTGCATTCGCAATTGGCTCAGGAGCTACTGAAGCAAGGGCATACCTTGAAGAACATTATAAACCTGATATGAGTGATGAAGAATTAAAATTATTACCTTTAAAAACTCTAAAAGAATTGATGGGTGATAATTTAAATGAAAATACTTGTGATATAGCTTTTGTATTACAAGAAGATAAGACTTTTAGGCTATTAAGTTTGGAAGAAAAAGTGGAATTGTTAAATAAATTATAATTCTTATAATAAAAGTATAAGAAATCAAGGTATTAATCCCTCATATTTATCTATTAACACAAAGACAAAAAGTGGGAAAAGAAAGAAATCGAAGTATTTCATTTAGTAGAATTGTGAGCTTTTAATATGATAGATCGGGCAAGGATAGATTTAGGCGGTTATATAATTGGACGCATTGAGAAGTCAGGAAGAGCTTTTGAAATGTTAATGGATCCAGAGAAGGCATGGGAAGCAAAAAAACTGATTCGAGAAGAAATTAACAAGCGATTAAAAGAAGGCAAAGAAAAGTCGCGACTAAATGTCGATGAAATAATTAATAGTGAAAAAATCGATTTAGAGTTGATTTTCGAGAGTTTCACGGTATTTGAAGATTTAAGGAGAGGTAAAAAGGCTACAGATGGTGATATGGAGGTTGTTTTTAATACAACTGATGGAATGAGGATAGCTGGATATGTATTAATAGAGGGGGATATTCAGTGGACAAAAGCCCACAGAGAGGAAGAAAGAAATAAAAAATTGAAACAAATAATAACAATAATTAGTAAAAATGCCATCAATCCTCAGAACAAAAAACCTCATCCTTACCAAAGAATTGAAAAAGCTATTGAAGAAGCAAAAGTAAAGATTGATTTGATGAAGAGTGCAGAGGAACAAGTTGAAGATATTGTCAAAAACATTCGAGCTATCATTCCCATCCGTATGGAACAAGTTGAAATGGCAATAAAAATTCCATCGGCATTTACAGCAAAAGGTTATAATATTGTAGCTCAATATGCACAAATCAAGAAAGAAGAATGGCAATCAGATGGTTCATGGGTTTCTGTCATCAGCTTACCAGCAGGTCTACAAATGGAATTACTCGATAAATTAAGTAAATTGACTCACGGGCGAGTTCAAACTAAGCTATTAAAATCCTAACCCAAATTCTTATAATTAATTCTCGTTTATATTATTTTTTCAGCAGGTTGGGAAAGTAAATAATTTATAAAAAGAAAGTGAGTAATTATAATGGAAGAAGAAGAACCAGAAACTGAGGATTTCGAAGAATTTGGAGATGAAGAAGCTTCAAGAGACCTCGTAGTACCTGGGGAAGTTCTAACTGAAGACATAAAAAATTTCCTACCAGGAAGGGGCACGATTTATAATGAAGAGAAAACCGCGATTATATCATTAAATATAGGATTAACGCAAATAAAGAAGAATTATATCAATGTAATTCCTCTTAGAGGCTTCTATACACCCCGCCCTGGAGATAAGGTGATCGCTCTTGTTGTTGATAAAAATCCAGTGAAATTTAAATGCGATATCAATGCAAAGGATTATGGAATCCTTAAACCAAAGAATACAATTAAAAGGGGTAAGATGAAAGGTTTTAGGGGATCAAGTTATGGTCGAGAAGAATTAAGAACTGAAAGATTCGATATTGGAGATATTTTAATTGTTAAAATTCTCTCAGCTGATCGTTTAAATAAGCCTGAATTAACAACTGTTGGAAAATACCTAGGGAAGAAAAATGATGGAATTGTAATTTCAATAGATCCACCTAAAATTCCGAGAGTAATTGGACGCAATGGTTCAATGATTAAGATGTTGAAGAACTTAACAAAATGCAATGTCTTTGTTACGCAAAATGGACGAATTTGGCTTAAAGGCGATGATATCGCTCATGAAAAGTTACTTATTGAAGCAATTCATAAAATTGCTAAAGAAGCGCATACGGCTGGTTTAACGGATCAAATGCAAGAATTTATTATAAACGAAAAAAAGAAAAGAGGTATTGAATAAATGCCATTAATTATTAAAGACGAATATCCGGAGATTTTATTTCGCAAAGATGGAAGAAGACTTGATGGAAGAGACATGAATGAGTTAAGACCTATCAAGATGGAAGTAGGAGTTATAAAAAATGCTGATGGATCAGCATTTCTCGAATGGGGAAATAACAAGATTTTTGTTGCCGTTTATGGACCAAGAGAAGTTCATCCTCATCACCTGGCTAAACCAGATCGAGGGATTCTAAGAGTTTTTTATAGAATGGCGACATTTTCAGTTTTTGATAGAAAGAGACCTGCTCCGGGACGCCGAGAAAAAGAAATTTCAATGATAGTAGCAGATTGCTTAGAACCTGTTCTCTTTCTTGAATTATATCCAAATACTTGTTTTGAAGTGTTTATTGAAGTTATGGATGCAGATGGCGGAACGAGATGTGCTAGTACTACAGTTGCAGCATTGGCATTAGCAGATGCAGGAATTCCTATGAAAAGTTTAGTATCATCTGTTGCAGTGGGAAAAATAAATGGAAAGAAAATTGTTGATCTTTCTGGAATTGAAGATAAAGCCGGAGAAGCAGATTTACCATGTGCAATTACGTGGTATAACGAAGAAATTTCGCTATTACAATTTGATGGAGATATGAATTTAGATGAAATGAGTGAATTCCTGGAACTTGCAAAAGATGCCTTAAAAAAGATTCATCAGATGCAATTGGATGTTTTAAAAAGCAAATTTCTCGCATTACAAGGAAAAAATAATAAACAAAAAGAAGAAAAAGAAGAAGAAGGTGATAAATAAGGTTGATGGACGTTAAACGAATCATTTCAAGAATAGAAAAGAATTATATTACATCAAATTTGAAAAAAGAAGAAAGAATCGATGGAAGGGGACTTTGGGAATATCGGGAATTTGATGTAAAAAGTGCCATAATATCCTCCGCAGAAGGTTCTGCGGATGTGTCATTAGGAGACACAAGGATTATCACGGGTTTAAAGTATGACGTAGGTGTACCATTTCCAGATCTCCCAAATGAAGGCGTTTGTACTATAATGGCAGAATTACTTCCTTTAGCATCCCCTCTATTTGAACGAGGCCCCCCAGATGAGCAGTCAATTGAACTTGCAAGAGTAGTAGATAGAGGAATTCGTCATGCTGATTGTGTTCAAACTAAAAAGCTTTGTATTAAAGAAAACGAAGCTGTTTATATATTATTTGTCGATATGTATGTAATTAACTATGATGGTAATTTAATTGATGCTGGAGGCGTAAGTGCATTAACAACATTAATTTCTTCTCACATTCCTGAGGGAATCCTTGGAGAAAATGGTCTTGAATGGACTGGTAAGTATTTTACGGGAAAAACGATAGTAAATGAATTACCATTGGTTTTAACATATGGAAAAATCGAAGACGTACTATTTTTGGATCCAAATTTACCTGAAGAATTAGTTTGTGAAGGGAAAATTTCAATATCAGTTGTTGAGGATAAAATCACTTCGATTCAAAAAAGCGGAGCAGCGACATTTTCAATCGAAGAAGTTAAAATGCTTGCAAAAAAATCATTAGAGATTGGTCAGAAACTGAGAAAAGAATTAAATCTTTTACAATATCAAACTAAGGATTAACAAATTATTTTAAAAATTTTTTCTTTATTTTTTAATTGTTATTATCAATTTATTTTAGTACAGATATTTTGTTTTAAGTTTTAGTTCAAAGAACTATTTGGCTTTTTAAAAAATGGCAATCCTAAAAATTTGTTGCTTTTCTAAGAGTTTCGAATGTACCATATCCATCTGTGATTCCATCTAATTCGAAATTACCAAATGATTGGATAAGAATGGATTGATTACCCTCATTATCCTCAAAGGGTACAGGAATTATTGACCCTACTTTCGCTTTAAGAATGTGCCTTTCAGAATAAGAATCAACTATTTCTAGTTCTGAACTAATCGGAAAAACGCCATCTTCCCTATATTGTTGTTCAAGAATACGAATGGTCTTTAAAGGAATATTTTCTCTATCTTTAAAAAGAAAACCTCCCGTTGATACTCTTCCATCATCTCCAATTATAGCTGCTGGATTAATCGCTAAATCTTTATTAAACCAAACTACATAATAAAGCCAATTACCTACACCAGTCCAATCTCGAATTCCATAGGTGTGATCTCTCTGACCCATAGTATTCTTAATTAAATATTTCTTATCACCTACTTGTATTTCTCCTGTTATCATAGCAATTTGCTCCCAATGTTTATCACCTGCTTTTTTGCCCAGTTCTAGCGATTCTTTAGTCATGTGCTCACTGTATTCATAAATTTCATTAATAGGGTTAAATTCAAGATCAATTTTAACAGGTATAACAGCATCAATTAATTTCGGATTCTGCCGTACTTTGGGTAATTCTTCAGGATTTTGTACAACAATCATATTCCCATAAAACTCATAATTCCATTTTCCATCTGGCAAACAATGATGTGTCATACCCTTAACTTGAAGATTTTTTGAATAGTCTTTAACCTTTTTTGTTTGAAAATAACCCCCAGCAGTACCATCTGGTAAAAAGAGGAAGAAAAAAGTCATTCCTTCTTGCTTATTAGGTTTAAATCCTATTCGGGAAACTCCTCCAATTTTATTTTCCTTATTAAAAAACGTGAAATAATATGATTCATTCCATTCAGGATGATCTGAGTTAATTGGATGTGTAAGTGGTTCTATTTTCCTTTACCTAATTTTTTTAATTGTTAGTTAAATTGATAATTTCAATCTTCCGTTGTTATAGTTTTTACTCTAATTTAAAGAATTTCTATAATATTATCCTAAATTACATTTATATGCTCAATAAAAGTTAAATTTTAATTATAAAGTTTAAATAATTAAAGGTTTAACCATTATTTAAGAAAGAGCTATCGAAAGATTGATTAAAATGGATAAGAACGCGAATATTAAAATTAACAATGGAGCAGATGAATTACTCCACCAACCTGGTAAGACTTTAAAATGGAGAGAAGCTTTTTATTTTAACTGGGTAGATTTAGATAATAAAATTGCAGGATGTTCTACTATTGGAATATTACCTAATGAAAAGCGGCGAGAAATATTCTTCTTTTTATTCTCAGATAATAAAAGGACAATATATTATCGAGAACCCCCTCTTATAAAATACATTGATGATATTAAAGTGATGTTGCGAGATAAGAGACTAGCTTACAAGCTAATCAAGCCATTCCAAATATGGGAAATAAGTTATAAATCTCCCAAAATTGAATTCAACTTAACTTTTGAGACAAGATTTCCTACGCATTATTTTAAGAAAAACTTTTCAGTTGCATGGCATACACACTTCGAAGCTTCTGGAATAATTAGGGGAAATATAAAATATAAGGATAGTAAGATACAAAAAGTACTCGGATATGGTCAAAGAGATAAAAGTTGGGGAATAAGAGATTGGCATGGGGTTGATCACTGGATTGCTGGTCAATTCCAATTTAAAAATTGGTCATGTGGGTTAAGAAAAGATTATTATGATGATAAGGTAGATCTTTCAGGGTATATTGCTACTAAAAATGGAAATATTCCAATTTCTGATGTAAAAATTGAAATTATTAATGATAATGATAAGTTGAATAGCCCATTAATAACAACTTATCATATAACTGATATTGAAGGTAAATCTTATAATATAGAGGCGAATTTAATTGATAAAAACTCAATGTTCCGCTTTGTAAGGGATTTTCCTGATGGATATACGGAGCTATTTGAACAAATGGTCATAATGAAGAATAAAGATACGGGCGAAATTGGTTCTGGAATGTCGGAACATTTAAGAACCTTAAAGAAGGGTTGACTTTTTTTCAATTAAATCATATCTTATAACTATTTTATTTTTTGATCATTACCAATCCATCGTATCCATTAATTGTTACAACTTGACCTGTTTTAAAGATCCTACAACCATTACTAATATTCGTTACAGCCGGAATTCCGTATTCTCGTGATACAACTGCACCATGAGATAGGATACCTCCTGTTTCTGTAATTAAACCCCCTATTTTCGAAAAAATTGGCGTCCATCCTGGATCTGTCTTAGGAACAACGATTATTTCACCTGGTTGTACACTAGGAATTTCATCTATTTTTTCGAGAATCCGAATTTTTCCTGTTAAAATTCCTTTGCTAGCTGGAATTCCTTGAAAAGAATGTCTATCCTTAGCGATAGGAGTAATATCATCAAATTCCTGCGATCCTTGAATAAATTTTGGTGGAATAGTGTTCTCATACTTGAAAAATTCATCCTTTCGTCTCGTTATTAGAGAGGATATATCAAAATCCAAAGTTTCTAAAACAATTTTTTTTATTTCTTTTTTATGTAGGAAGAAAATATCAGAAGGTTCTTGCAATATTCCGTTTTGGTTTAAAATTCTGCCAATTTCTAAATAGATTTTTCTATTTCGAGTAAACCATTTATCAACATTGAAGCGTTGATTCTCACGAAATATAATGTATGTTCGGCTGTAATCTAAAATTTTTGAAAATAATTTCCACTTTAAAAGTCCAAATCGCTGAAATCTGATTTTTGATTCAATATATTGTTCAGTTTTTTCACCAAATATTAAGTTTTTAGCCTTAATTTCCTCAAATCCGTGTTTTTTACCTGCTATTAATGTTTTTAATATATCAAACACATATCTTGGTTCCTCATTCCATCTAGGATAATATGCTTCTCTTGAAAAACCGCGATCGCCGTACAGATTTAAGAATTCTTGAAATGCTGTGAAGAATTCTTGAATATCAGCCTCAGTTTCAGAAGAAATACGGTCATACAGATCTTCTGATTTAAACTCAAAAAATAGTGATTTAAGTCTACTTGATTTCAGAATAATTGATGCTAATTTATGGATTTCATCATTTGTTTCTGTTAATTTATGTTGCAAATTTGATATTAGAACCGGATAAAACCGTGATGATGCTTCTTTACCAAGGAACCGTATCAATAGATATTGAAGCATTAAATTCATGCCAATATTATGAACGGGAATGCCATAGCGAATAAGGCGAAAGTGAGCTATCATAGTCTTATCTAAATCTTCAGCTAATTCGATTAATTCATTTAAATTGTTAGTTTTACTAAGTTCTTTGAGCTTTATATCAAATTTTTTACAATATGGATCGAACACACTTTTACCCCATTCTTCATATTTAGATGCTGTTTTTGAAATCGAACCATCGGGATCATGAAGCATAATACGAATTTCGGCTAACACCCGTTTAAATAAGTGAAAAGGAAGGTTTTTTATAGTTCTTTTCCCAAATGATCCAGATCCTTCTGGGAAATAGTTTAAAAGATCATCATTCCGCAAGAGTTTAGGAATTTCATTTTCTACCTTTTTCTTTAACACGTTTAAGTTAAAATATACATGACCATTATATAGTTTCAATAAGTTTCTATCCATCTTCTGATATCCCATTATGCTATTTAACTCAATGTTTACAACTTTAGTGATTTGATCCCCTAAAATGTCAAAAAATAAAGGAGTCACAGGGTCATTCCAATAATCATCTGAATAGCCGCGACTCCACAAAACATTATCCGATGGAATTTTTGGCTTTAAAGAAGTAATTGGTCGTGTTTGAAGGATATAAATACGGTTTTCTTTATCAACTGCCCATTCAATATCTTGAGGAATCCCTCCAAAATGCTGTTCTATTTGAGTGCCAAGTTTAGCAAGTTGATTAATCTGGTGGGAAGTAAGAGAAGATTCCCTGGCTTCTAGCCCAGTAAGCCTAACATATTCAGTTCCAGCTTGATTATCTAAAGGTTTAGGCCGTAAAATCAATTCTTTTTTCCCTATTCGCCTACTAATAATTTCATAATTTTCTTTTCTTCCCTGACCATATCTTTTAATTATATATTGGTCAGGACTGATGTTCCCTGATACAATTGATCCACCTAAGCCAAAATTTGATTCTATCATTAATTCAGATCTATTTCCTGTAATTGGATTTGTTGTGAATAATACTCCGGCACTTTTATCAGTGATCATTTTTTGTATTATTACAGCAAGTTCAACACTATTATGGGGGATTTGATTTTTTTGCCTGTAAATTATCGCTCTACTTGCCCAAACTGAGGCATAAACTTTCTTAATATGGTGTAAAACTTGGTCAATATTCTTTAAATTAAGATAAGTTTCATATTGCCCGGCAAAAGAAGCCATTGGTAGATCTTCCGCTGTTGCAGATGATCGTACGGCGACATTATAAGAACGATAACGGCTATAAATCAATTTAATTTCATCAATTAGTTCAGATGGTAATGCACTTCTCTCAATTGAGTTCTGGATTGATGCGGCACAATTTCTAATAGTCTCATAACTATTATAATCGATTTTAGTGAGTGATTTTTGGATTAATTCAACAAGGTTATTTTGATTGAGAAATTTGGAATAAGCAACTTTCTTAATTACAAATCCATCAGGAACAGAAAATTTATTTTGAATTAATTCACCAAGATTAGCAGCCTTACTCCCTACTTCTATATTATTCTTATTAACTTCAGTTAAATCTACTATAAGAGATCCTTTATCAGACATGTTTCACACGGAGAAATTGGGACTAAATTTTTAAGATTTTAATGTATCTTTTTAATTTACACTTATTTAAATATTCTCTTTGTAGGGATTATCTTAGATTTTTTAAATCGTAAAGTTAATTTAAAATTAAATATTAAAAATATTTAGCTAGAGAACAATTTAGTAATTATCTTTGATTGGAGTGATTTTCATGCCTAGCAAAAAAGTTGGTATATCGGGGCGCTTTCAGGCGAGATACGGATCCACGCTTAGAAAACGGTGGAGATTAATTATGGAAAAACAAAAATCAACAAGCACAAGATGCCCTAAATGTGAAACAAAGGGATCAATTCATCGAGTTTCAACAGGTATTTGGCATTGTAGAAAGTGCAATGCACGATTTACAGGAGGAGCTTATTACATAGAAACTCCAAGAGGTACAGAATCCTTCAGAATTGCAAAACGCAAGCAAAGAGAATTAGAAGTTACCGAATAATAATGAATCAAAAAAACTCATTCTCAATAAAATCGACTATAGAATTCAAATTTGAAGATCCTCAGGTACGCGATATATCTTATAATTCATTTATGCCAGAATTTAAAAGACTACAAACCAAGCGATCGAGAGTTTTTATTGAAAAAAGAGATAATAATTTTCTAATTTTCAGGATAGAGAGCAACGATATCACCGCTTTTCGAGCCTCAATGAATGAAATCATAAGTCTTGGGAAGATTGTTGATAACACCTTAAGGTTAACAGAAAAATCTTAATACAAAAATATGTTTCATTTACTATTAATTAAATATTAGGAAAAAAAAGAGAATAACTATGACTATTAATCTTGATAATTTGGATGAAGAACAAAAAAAGAAAATATTGAATTTAAATAACTTACAACAAACATATGAATTTATAACAACTCAAAAATTACAATTAGAATCCACTCTCAGGGAAACTGAATTAGCTATAGAAGAATTAGAAAAAATTAATCCAGAAGACACTGTATATAAATCAATAGGTGGAATTCTTGTAAAAAGCGAAAAAAATAAATTACTAGATGAGAAAAAGAGCTTAAAAGTAACTCTGGAAATGAGGTTAAAAACGTTGGATCAAAAAAAAGCTAGGGTAGAAAGCCAAATCACGACCTTACGTGATTCTATTCAAGCGGATTTTCAAAATAAAAATGCTTAAATAAGTATATGTTAATTAATAAACTCGAAGGTTTTTTAGAGTACTTAAGAAATAAAAAAATCTTAATTACGACTCATGAATTAGTAGATGTCGATGGTTTTGTCTCATGTTACACCTTAAAATTTTTTTTAAATCAATATTTCAAAAACCAACAGATATCGATTTTTTTCTCAGAAATTGCAAAATCAACCAAGAATTTTATGAACAAATTTAATGAAAAGTTCCCTGAAATTGACTTTTCATACAATCAGGATATTAATATTTCCAATTATGATATTTGCTTAATATTAGATACAAATAATATTAGTCAAGTCAAATTCCCAAACAAATTAGAAATATCAAGCTTAAACATTCCATATATCTTTATAGATCACCATTACGCGGAAACAAGTTCAACGAGTAGCGATAGACAATCAATAGATTTAATTTATGATGATTTTTCCTCAACCACAGAAATTATTTTAAAAATATTCGAATATTGCAACCAAAAACTAACGCCTTCCCTTAATACTCTTATGATAGCGGCCATTTTAACAGATTCTGGTTTTTTCAAATATGGAAACAATAATACTATTAAGAATGTAAGCAATCTATTAGGTTCCCGTTTAAATTTCCAAGATATACCAATCCTTCTAAGAAGTGAAATTGATATTTCTGAAAAAATCGCAAGAATAAAAGGGTTACAAAGGGTTGAAATAAATCGTGAAGGGAACTATTTAATAGGGATTAGTAATGTTAGTAGCTTTGGAGCGAGCGTTGCCACCTTATTAACTAAAATCGGATTTGATATAAGCATTGTGGTTTCAAAAGAAAAGTTATTATATCGGTTTTATACTAGAGCGAAAAAAAGGATTTGTTTAAAAACTGGCTTACATTTAGGAAAAATCTTGGAAGAAGTAGCAGCAAGTTGTAATGGAAGTGGTGGCGGGCATGATGGTGCTGCCTCCTTAACCTGTAAAGCAGAAGTAAATTCAACAATTAACAAAATTATTGTGAAAATCAAACAATTTTTATAAACTAGATTTTAAATAATTAAAGATTATAATACCTCAAATTTAGATAGGGAATTGTAAATTGGTTTATTCCACACATGAATTTAATAAAATTTGAGAACTTTTATTATCGATATAAAGGAAATGATGAGTATGCAATAAATAACATTAATTTAAAAATTGATGAAGATAAGTTCATTTTGCTCTGTGGAGAAACCGGATCAGGGAAAACAACGTTAATCAGATGCATGAATGGTTTGATTCCGCAGTTTTATGCTGGATTTTATAGGGGTAAAGTTATCGTTAGCGGAAAAAATACAGCTAATACACCAATAGCAGATCTATCCATTGAAGTTGGAATAGTATTTCAAAATCCAGAAAATCAATTAATTGCGATGAATGTGGAACATGAAATTGCTTTTGGCCTAGAGAATTTAGGAGTACGACCAAAAGTAATTTCCAGGAAGATAAAAGAAAGTGCATCATTGACCGAAATTGAGCATATTTTGGATAAGGCACCCTTTGAATTAAGTGGCGGAGAGCAACAGCGAGTTGCAATTGCTTCTATCTTGGTTTTAGAACCAAAGATCTTAATATTAGATGAACCAACTGCTTTATTAGATCCTTATATGGCTAAAAAGATCGTAAACTTGTTGAAGGAAATTCAAATAGAAAAAAGAGTAACAATATTGATTAGTGAGCACCGAATGGATTTAATACTTCCATTCGCAGAACAGCTAATTCTAATGAAAAATGGAAAAGTGCTCGAACATAATATCCGTGAAAAAGTTATTAATGGAGATAATTTCCAAAATTTAAAACTTAACAAGCCAATTGTTTATTCAATTTTTAATGAATTAAAGAAGGAGAAAATATTTAGAGGAAATATTCCTGCCTCCATTCCAGAAGCCATTGAATCATTAAAGAAATAATAAAAATTTTGATTATAGGTGAGAAAAATTTCTAAAGAATTACCATTGATCCTGATTAAAGAAGTGAGCTATATATATCCTAATGGCACGGAAGCTCTAAGAAATATAAATTTGAACGTGTATAAAGGAGAATTCATAGGAATAATGGGAAAAAACGGTGCAGGCAAGACAACACTAATTCGAACATTAAATGGGTTAATTAGACCTTCAAATGGAAATGTATTCCTTGATGGTGAAAACATTAGTTCTAAGAGTATAGCTACTCTATCTAAAGATGTGGGAATAATTTTTCAAAATCCGATGCA
The DNA here is from genome assembly GCA_964481225.1 of uncultured archaeon. GTDB lineage: Archaea > Asgardarchaeota > Lokiarchaeia > Sigyniarchaeales > SOKP01 > Loki-b32. The sequence continues at coordinate 16,469 of CAYZTE010000032.1, forward strand.
TCAATTATTTGCTAACTCTGTTGAGGAAGAAATTAAATTTTCGTTTAAGAGTCTTAATTTAAATAAAGAAGAAATTCAATCTAAGACAATAAAAATATTAAAAGAGTTTAACCTTGAGAAATACAGAAACAGATCTCCTCTAAATCTATCTGGCGGTGAATCTAAGAAATTAGCGGTCGCCTCCATAATCTGCCGAGATCCAAGGATATTGGTTTTTGATGAACCTACGATGGGTCAAGATGCTAGAGAAATCGATTTTTTCCTAGAACTTATTAGAAATGAGCGAATGAAGGGTAAAACCATAATTATTGTAACTCACAACGTAGAATTTGCTTTTGAACACATCCCTAGAACAATATTGATGGCAAACGGTCAAATTATTGCTGACGGTCCAACACCACAAGTATTAAATAGTGAATTATTAGTTGAGAGAACATCGTTAGTGTTACCCCAAACCCGTCAATTTTGTATGAGTTTGGAACAAGCCGGATTTAAACGCATTAATAATGTGATAACAAGAAGAGATATGGCAGAATATTTAAAAACAATTTTGAAAAAAAAAATTATGAATATCGAGGAGGAATAAAACTATATGTCATTAGAATTTCTCAATGCCTTTAAGTTTATGAGAAAAAAATCCTTTTTGCATGAGTTGGATCCAAGAGCAAAATTAGTGCTTGCATTAATATACACGATAAGTGGTTTATTATTCACGGATATAATTCCATTATTATTAATTTTTTTGAGTTTAATTCCGTTAGTTCTAATTGGCAAGTTAATGAAACAGTGGATTAAAAGCATCAGTGGATTATCATTTTTAATTATTTTTATCATAATCTTAAATACGTACTTCCTATCTTTATCATTTGCCATTGCTATGGTACTAAGGATTTGTATAATGGTATCTGCTTTCTCGATCTTTTTTTTAACAGTAGATCCGAATGAATTAGCGCTTTCCTTAATTTCAATGAAATTTCCCTATGAAATCGCCTTTTCTTTTTCCTTGGCCTTTAGATTTGTCCCAACCATTGCAATTGAGGCTCAAAATATCATAGATGCTCAACAGAGTAGAGGATATGAAATGCAGAAAAGAGGGATCATAAATCAAATAAAAAATCTTTTTCCATTATTAATTCCATTAATAATATGTTCAATTAAAAGAGCATTCAACGTGGCAGAAGCTCTGGAATCAAGGGCATTTGGAAGTAAAAAAGAACGATCTTATTATTTTACCATTAAATATTCATTTAAGGATTGGGCTTTCACGTTATACCTAATTTCTTATCTAATAATTTTAATTATAGTTAGAATTCAATTTAATCTAATGCCTGAATTCTTGATGTGGAGATTACCTGTTTGATTGTTAAGGAATTTAATATAGAAGATATAAAACTTAGATATCTAGTAGGGATTAATCAAATTGAGATTGATTTAAATCAAAACTCGGAATTCTATAATGTGGATAATGAAGAACAAACCTTAAATAATTTCTTTAGATTAGTTGAGCACTTTCAAGATAAAAATGGGAACTCAATGGTACAATTTATTAAAGATACATACATTTTAAACCAAGATCATATTTTTAAAGCATGTTACTTTCTTCAAAAAGCATTTTTTTACGGTATGAACATTTCAAGCAAAAAAAATATCGAATTTTTATTATATTTATCTGTAAACCGGCAAATTAACAAAGGGATTGAAGCTTTCGGAATTGATTATTTTGATTTAAGTGAAGGAAAATTGACTGTTTGTATTATTTCACCAATAAATAATTTAAATGGCATTAACAATGAATTATTACAAGTCTTAAATGCTCATGAAGTCGAATTAACAATAAATAATTTATCGATTGAAAAATATCGAAGAATAAAAGGTTTTTTTGAAATATCTGATAATCAAATTAGATCTGTATTAAATTCTTATGGAATTAACTCTATCGATGTCAAAGAATCTGAAATTAACTTAAATTATTCATTTTTAGCATTACAAGATTTAATTTTTGAGAAAATGGCTCTCCTGAATTTAGAGAAAACTAGAATTAATTAATAGAGAAGGCTCAATTTTGAATTCTAACAACATCATCCCATTTTAAAAATGATATACCGCTAAAGTTTCCTAAAATCTCAATTCTAATTATTTTATCAGGATTTTCAAGGTCGACATTATTATCAATGTATTTAGCAATTTTTTCAATAAAGATTGTTCTTTCTATTTTTTCGTGTTTTCTTCGTTTCAAGACTATCTTAAACGTGTCTTTATTATTAATAAACGATTTAAAATGTTCTCGTATTAACTGAGTTATGACTTTAACATTTGTTTCACAGACGAAATCTATTGGAACTATTTTTAAAATGAATTGAAAAAAATTTGGTTTTCTTTCTAAAATTTTTTTTATTTTTTGGATTAATATTTTCGAATTAATGCTGCTTAAAGCAGTTATTAATCCTGGGAACGTTAGTGCTGAAATAATTGGATAAGTATCCCCACACAATAATAAAGTGAACCATAATTCCGACTTTGCATTTGTTTCATTATATCGAGAAGTTGAGACTAATAGATTAAAATTTTTCGTTTATATCACTCTTTTCATTTTGCTAAAAACTCCAATATTTCTTCATCAGAAATTTCCCCAATTCGTAACAACTTTATCTTTTGGGACGTACAATCAACAATAGTAGTCGGGAGTTTGGACTTTGCCTCACCACCATCAATAATCAAATCTATAGGACTTAATATTCTTTTTGCTACTTCTTTTCCACTTATAGAAGGTGGTTCTCCCGCATAATTAGCTGAGGTACCAATAATTCCTCCAAAATATCCTTTTTTCTTTAAAAGTTTCAATATATTTAAAATAATTTCATTCTCTGGAACTCGTAGACCTATTGTATTTTGAAATGCTGTTACTTCAGGAGGTAATATATTAGGCTCCTTTTTTTTTAAAATTAATGTTAATTGCCCTGGCCAATAGCGATTTGCTAACTTTATGGCTGCATCATTAAATTCGGCAATTTTAGTGGCTTCTTCAAAATCAGAAATTAATAATAGAAATCCTTTTGTTCGATCCCGAAATTTAATTTTGTATATTCTGTCAATAACATTAAGGTTCAGAGGGCTTCCTCCAATCCCATAAACTGAATTTGTAGGAAAGGCAATTATTTTACCTTCAATTATATTGTCTACTGCAATATCGAGATAAAGCTTAATATCTTTTATTTTTTTCCGAGCCAGCTTTATTAAAAATCCCATTTAAATTCTGTTAAAATTTAAAACTAATAATAAAAAATGGGATAAGTAAAAATATAAAGATTATTTTGGATAATTATCTTGACAACTTAAATCAACTTCTATACGTTTCCAAGTATGATCTAAGTATTCTTGAAGTTCAATTAAGTCCTTTTCTGAAATATTAGCGAACCTTTTTTGCCTAGAAAGATATTCTATAAGTGGAATTCTCTTAGAAGGATCTAATAGTGCTCTACTTGCTTTTGATAACGTCATAATCCCATTTTCTACTTCATAGAGAATCCATGAACCTGTTTTAACTGCTAATTTGGCTATTTCTATTGATTCTGAAC
>CAYZTE010000033.1:0-2528 GCA_964481225.1 uncultured archaeon
ATGCTTCTTTCTTACTATTGCCATACATTTTGTTATTCTTTGCATTTCTACCTAATCGGAAACTTAATAATTTTGGCAGATATGGAGAATTTTCATATGGAATGTACATTTATTCCTTTCCCATACAGCAGACAATAATTCATTTCTATAATGGCGTGTCGCTAATAGAATTGTTATTTTTATCCTTTATATTTACAGTACCGCTGGCAGTTTTATCCTGGCATTTTATTGAATCTAAAGCATTAAAACTAAAGAATATTGATTCTAAGTCTAAGTTTAGAAAAATAAAAGGTAAGAAGCAAAAATAACAATAAAATTTATTGTTCTCTTCCTGAAATTATAGCTACTACTTCACATTCATTATTGGGGAGTGAATTTGCAGTTATATCAAAGAATTGAAAAGCAAATGGCCTTTCAAATATTTGTTCTACCATATAACCAAATGAGCTAACCGCAAATATAAAAACACGCTTTAAAATGGATTCCGTGTTAGTTTGAAGATTTAAATCTTGAATTACCTCTTCAACTACTTGAATCTCCTCGGTAGTGTATCGATATTTAAATACTAACTTAAAATCTACAGGGGTCGGTGCTTCTGGATCTTCAAATGATAAACCTCGTTTTCGAAAATGGAAGAATGTATTTAAATAGAAAGAAAAAATCTCTTCATGATGATCCTTTAAGAGATGAGAAATGCGAGAACGTTCCTGGTACTCAGGCCAATAATTTCTCATTAATTCTAATAATCTGGGGTAATTCTTGTATTTATTCTCGCTTTCTTTTTTTAAGTAGTTAAGCAATTGATTTTTAAGTGGTTTAAATTCGGATTGAGTACCTACTCTGGTTATGAACTTTCGAAAGTTAACACTCATTACTTTAAGGTTAAATTATTTATTTATTTTTTTCTATGATATTTTGAAAATACAAGTTCTCTTAAATATTACTACTTTTTTTCCCAAAATTGATCAAATATGACTTAAATCACTGTGAAAGAACCTTAAAATATATTATAAAAAAATTAATAGGAGGTTCAACTTTAATAACAATTATGGATAAAGTCGCACTTGTTTATACTGAAGAGTATCAAAATTATAATTTTGGTAAGGATCACCCTTTAAGACCGTTAAGACTCAAACTCACGTATAGCCTCATGAAAAAATTAAAACTTTTAGAAAATAAAAGACTTGAGGTCATTGAACCTCGCTTAGCAACGAAAGAAGAAATGGAGAGAATACACTCTTCAGAATACATTGAAATTGTCAAGAAGTTAAGTGAAAATCCTAAGGATAGAACTGTGAATCCTTATATTTATGGATTGGGTCCTGGAGATAACCCTATTTTTAAAGGAATGTACGAACCATCTGCTTTAATATGTGGGGCAAGCATTGTGGCAGCGGATAAGGTTTGGAGAGAAGAAGAGTTTAAAATTGCGTTTAATCCTGCCGGAGGACTCCATCATGCCCACAGGAGTAAAGCATCAGGATTTTGTATTTTCAATGATATCGGAATTGCAATAAAACATCTAAAAAAGTTGAAGAAAGACATTAGAATAGCTTATTTGGACATAGATTGTCATCATGGAGATGGCGTGCAGTGGTTGTTTTATGATGACCCTAATGTTTTGACTATATCATATCATCAAGATGGAAGATTTCTTTTTCCTGGTACGGGACATGTTAATGAAATTGGAGAGGAAAAAGGAAACGGGTATTCTATGAATTTTCCTTTATTACCGGGCACGAATAACAAGGCTTTTATAAAATTATTTAGAAAAACTGCACCAAGAATACTGGAAGCATATGCTCCTGATATTTTATTCACTCAACTTGGAGTTGATACCTATTTTAAAGATCCTCTTACCCAAATGGGATTTTCGATATCTGTTTATAAAGATATTGCCCAAACCATAAAAACGTGTGCTAAAGAATATTGCCAAAATAAGTGGGTTGCTGTAGGAGGAGGTGGATATTTAATGACTGTAGTACCGAGGGCTTGGACTTTATTCTTAGCAAATATGCTTGATATTGAATTAGAGAACAAACTGCCAGACATTTGGATAAAAGAGGTTAAAGAAAAAGCCCCTTACGAGGATGCTCCCTATTTATTATGGGATAGGGGAGAAAAAATTGAAGTTGAATATCTTTCTCATCCAGAAATTGCAAAAAAAATTATAGAGTATACAAAATCTCTGATAGCAATCTGCGATGATAAATATCTGCCTAATTTAGTTAAAACTTAAACCCATTTAGAAAGAAGATATTTAGAATCATATTAAAAAATTCAAATATCAACCAATTTTAATAAATAAAAGCTTTAAATGATTTTAATCTGTTAAGAATTCATATTTTTTTAAAAGATTGACGAAAACTCTATTTAAAAATTTTTCAATTTTTTCATAGGAAAAATACGAAATTTTTATAAGTGAGAAAATTTCAATATATAATTGTTAAAACACAAAAAAGATCGGAATACCATGAAACCACAATATATTCTTATACCTAATGCCGAACAACCGGCTAAATACCTCA
>CAYZTE010000033.1:2628-14000 GCA_964481225.1 uncultured archaeon
TACTTCTTAAACAAGCTTAAAGCGAAGTAATTTTCTATAAATATCAAAAAATATGAAATCAGAATTTTAAAAATTTAAAAAGGTTAAATAACAATTCAAAATTATTATTTAAATTAAAGAATGGTGAAAAACGTGATTCCAAAATCTTTAATAGAGAAATTAATCAACAAGGAAGTATACGTTTATGTAAAACACCTAAGCCGGGAATTTGGAGGAATAATTCAATCCATAACTGATGATGATGTAATTATTTTATTAAATAAATATAATAATCTTGATTACATTCCAATATCAGAAGTAGATGTAATTACCGAAAGAAGGTAATTATATAAATTCAAAATAAAAAAGTTAATAGTTCTTCCAAGAAAAATTACTAGTTTTAGCTTAGGTTTTAGTTTAATTTGTGTAAATTTGAATCAAATTGAACTATTGTGCTTTTAATCATTTTTACATCATTAATTTTTAGAGACTTTTAGAATTTAATAATAAATCGTTATTATCAGGGAAAGTATGAATTATGAATAAGCTTGACAAGCAATGCTTTTTAATATTGAACATTGTCAATAACGAAAAAATTTATTATAAGGCAGTCCATTAATTAATAAGTATTCACAAAATTTTTCAATAAAGTTGAGGTTTGAAATGTCTGAAATTAGGAAGCTCGTATTAAGTACTGGAACAGAAGTAGATTTTGACGAGAAAGTGCCTATAACTCTTTTTGAAATAATTATTAGCGAAATTCTGATTCCGAGGTATAAAGAAAATGCAGATTGGAATTTATCTTTAAATATTATCATCGAAGAATTGAATAAGCTCATTATAAAATATGATCTTAATCCCAAGTTAAAGTTAGGTTTGCTTAATCAAGTCGAAGAACATTTAGATAAAGATATTGAAGAATTAACGGGAGTGGATAAAATAGAAATATTATTCTTAAACATGGATGATTATGTTGAAGATATAAGAAAATTAATACTTGCTGGCAAGGATAAAGAAGAACTTCGAACAAGTATGGCTCAGATGATAATGCCATTAACTATTTTTGAATTATCAGAACTTTTCATTTATTTGGGAAAGAGAACTTTTGTAAAATAATTAAATTCTGATATTTAATTTTTTCTCTTTTTTTAAAATCTTAAAAGTCATTATTTACTCAATGTCGTGATGGGGCGGCTTTGCAAGGTGAATAAAACATCATTTTCTATTGCCCATTCAATATCTTGAGGAAAATCGAAGAATTTTTCAATTTTTAATCCAAGATGATAGAGTTGACGAAGTTGAGTTTGATTTAAAGAGCATCTGCTTTTAAGTTCTTGTTCTGTGCCTATTAAAATTGTAGAAGATCCGTGCGGATTAGGAATAGATTTTTTTTCTTTTTTTCCTATTACATTTTTTAAAATAGCGAATTTATCCTTATTCAGAATCATTAAATCTGGTATGATAATATTATTTGTAATAGTTTCACCGAGACCCCAAGTGGAATTTATCAACATCTGGTTCAATGCATTATTTAAAACATTAGCAGTAAACAAGACTCCTGAGACTTGAGAGTTTACCATTTTTTGAATTATCACTGCCATCCTTAAACTTTTTAACGACGCTATTTTGTTATTTTTTTTCATTTGTAGGATATAAAGTAATGACTGAGGTGAATATAATGATATCCAACAATTCTTTAATGATTCTAAGATTTCTTCAAAAGTATTATTATTTAAATAACTTTCTGCTTGACCGGCAAATGAAAATTCTTTTAAATCTTCAATATTAGCTGAGGATCTAACGCTAAGAGAGATTTTTCTGCCAAATTTCTTGCGAAGTTTATAAAATGCTCTTTTAATTTCATTAACTATTTCTACTGGGATTTTAGTTTCTAGAAATAGATTTTTTATTTTTGTTGAGAGATCTAATACATCTTTTGGCTTATAGTCAGTCGATAAAGTTCTAAGAATTTGATTTTTTAAGGGCGACTCTTCAAGGAACTTATTATAGGCTTTTATATTTACAATAAATCCATCAGGGACATTGACGCCCATTTTAATTAAGTTAATTAAATTTGAGCCTTTACCACCAAACAGGGTTGGAATGGGGTTTGCACGTGTTAAAAATCCCACATAACTCATTTTTCAAAAAATTAAATCTAATATTAGTGAAATCACGAATTTTTAAAGTAAATATAGAATACCATTATCTTCCCCATTATGAACGATCTTAGCTTTTTTCCCATTTAAGGAGGGGATATCACTGATAAGGAATTTTATGCCCATTATACAAGGAATCGCAAATTCTCTTGAAACAATAGCTAGGTGTGAACCTGCAGAACCAGTAGTACATATTGTACCAACCAATTCTGATAAAATGGGACTGAGAGTGGTAATTCCTGCATCATCCACTATGCAAATTTTTCCGGTTGCAGTATCAAATAGATTAATTACATCTTCAACAGTTTTTATATATACTAATTTACCAATTACTTCAGACTTCGACGAACAAGATAAGCCTTCACCAATTTTTTCCATAAGCTTTATCCCTAATAGAATCCCGAATAATTGATGTTAATTGATATTTAATTTTTTATATTTTACTTAAATTTTATCAAAAAGGAGAAATTTGATTATTAAATTTAAATAAAATTAAGTTGAAAGTAATAATCAATAACTTAAAATTTTATAGGATAACAGGATGAATGTTAAAGAAGCTAATGAAATTATTGCTCATGCCTCAGAATTAATCGATTACCAAGTGACAAAAAGAGGTCTTTTAGAATCACAGTTATTTCCTGTAACTGCATATATTTGTGTCTCTTTTTATAATAGTTACGATATGCTTTATAGCATATTAAAAAAAGTATCAGAAAAGACTACTCCGGAAATGATTGGAAAGGAAAGCAGGAAAATTCTCTCTGAAATCAATGCATTGAGTATTTTTTATATCCCGCTTTATTACATGGCTGGTCGAATGGGAGAAATCTCTAGGAATAATGGAGATCCGAAAAGCGAAAGTGAAGAAAAAAGGAACCAAACTAAATTCATACTAGATTTCTGGAAACGATTAGCTTCTTCTTATTTTCCTAATGGAAAATTATCTGTCAATGATTCAAATAAAAAAAATATAGCATTAAATCAACCAGATTTTAATTGGACTCTAGACCAGATTGTGGATGTATCCAAGGAACAGGCAATAAATATTAAGCGAACGATGGCAAATATTGAATTGGTTTCATATCTCGATGAATGTGAGGCAAGAGCAAAATTATGCGATCATGGACCATATAAAGTGGATGAAAATGAAATTTTAATTTTTCGAGAGATATTACATTTGTATGATGGGGGTAAACCTCATTTTTCTTGGTCTGCGACCGAAGCAAAGGCTCCTTATACGAATATTGCTTTTGTTTTCCGCTTAAAAAATGTCGAAGTAGAATTTGATGAATTTGTGAGTGTAGAGCCAAATCCAGTAGATTTCACGGAAAATATAACTGGGATTGCGTTGTTAACTAGGGATAAAGACAAGATAATCCCACTCGATTTCAGTGTTTTAGAAGAATTTAATAACTATGCTGAAAAAGCAAACAAAGAGCTGTTTTTAAGATTTTCAAAATGGGATAGAAAGCAGAGGTTATTAGCCGGTGCTCATGCTTACTGTTATGGATATGCAAGATATACTAATTTTGCTGGCATAACAGACGAAATAAATTGGGATTTATCAGAAAGAACAATGAATAAATACGTACCTGAATTCATGGAAAGCGATTTTGATCCGGGAATTCCAAGATTTTTTAGAAGTAAAGCAAAGAAAAAGAAAGAAGGACCCTCACTTTATTTATTACCAGAGGATTAGTACGCATGACTTTTAATGAATCAAACTCACCATTGATTGAAGCAGATGAATTTCTTCATCAACCTACCAGTGAATCAAAATGGCGAGAATCATATTATTTTAATTGGGTTGATCTTGAAAACGAAATATCTGGTTTTTCCACGATAGGAATTGTTCCAAACGAAAAGAGGCGAGAATTTGTTTTTCTGCTTTTTTTAAAAGACAGAAATGAAGTATATTATAAAGAACCACCACTTCTTAAGTATGAATACAATATTGAAGCAATGTTAACGGAAAAAAGACTCGTATACAAACTAATTAAACCGTTTAAGAAATGGAAAATTCAATATTCATCACGAAAATTAAAATTTGAGATTCTATTTGAAACTCGATTTCCTACATTTTATTTTGGAATGAATTCTTCTGCGTCATGGCATCAACATTTTGAAGCTTCAGGAATCGTAAAAGGAAAGTTAATACTAAAAAATAATACATTTATAAGCATTAATGGGTATGGGCAACGTGATAAGAGTTGGGGTTACCGAGATTGGCACCAGTTTGACAAATGGTATGCGGGTCATTTTCAATTTAAAAATTGGTCTTGTACCTTCCGAAAAGACCATTTTGGTGGTAAAATTGATTTATCTGGGCATATTTCAAAAATTAAAGGAAATTCTCCATTATCTAAATTAGAAATTAAGACTATTAATGATAATGACCAATTTCAAAGCCCACTCACAGCAACTTATTTCATTACTGATACAAATGGTGATTCATATACCATTAAAGCAGAAAGAATTAAAAAAGATTCATTCATAAGATTTGTGAGGAATTTTCAAGAGGGCTATACTGAGCTTTTTGAACAAATGGTTTTAATGAAAAATATGGACACTGGAGAGATTGGATCGGGAATGATGGAGCATTTACGTTCTAGTAAAACTCAGACTAGCATTTAATTTTTAAAATTAAAAGTTTTAAATGATTTAATATTTAATCTAAAATAATAGGTTAAAAATTTCAAGAAAATTACGTGAAGAAAAATGTGTAAGTGGTGTTTTAAGCATGGAATTGGCCAAAAATGGTATTTGAATGCGAAGAATTATTCAGATCAGCTTGCCAAAGAATTAGATATGGAGGAATATCTAAGAGAGCAGTGGATGAATTTTGAAACGATATTCATCCGAAAAATTGCAGGCTTATCATCCAAAGGTTTGGGATACAAACTTCAGATGCCACTTGTAGGGAAAATAATTCGTTGGTCAGTTGAGAGGATGATTCATGGTACGATTAGACGTCCAAATCCTATTAGAGCTGATGGGCATGTTGGGCAAGTGATACCAATGGAAGATGCAAAACTAATCCTTTCTGAATTAGCAGCAGAACCAATCGTAGAAACGTATTGCATGTGTCGCATGATGCAAAGAGGTGTAAAAACACAATGCTGTATCAATTTTGGTGTTCTTTCTGAAATCATAGAAAAACTTCCACGATTTATTCCAAAAGAAAGAGCACATAGAATATCTCGTGAAGAAGCCATAGAACGATTAGAAGGTCATAATAAAAAAGGATTTATTTCTACTGTATGGTATCAACCGGTTCCTTATATAAATGCTATTTGTAATTGTGAGAGCCCTGAATGCGGTGCATTACGTTTGAGAAACGATTTCGATTTAATGGTAATGTCTAAGGCAGAGTATATTATCAATTTAAACCAAGATAATTGTCAGGGATGTAAATCATGTGTAGCTATGTGTCAATGGAATGCAATACGTTATATACCTTCAATAAATAGAGTTATTATAGATTATAATAAATGTTTTGGATGTGGAGTTTGCCGTCATGCTTGTAAATATGACGCCTTAAGCCTTATTCCCCGAAAGGAATTTCCTGGATTTAATGGACATTTTTAGGTGTTTAAATGGGTAAAACAAAAATTAGAATTGATTATTCAAAATGTGGGCCAAATGGTAAGATTGATCCCAGGGATTGCAGTAAATGCCTTAATGTTTGTGATCCATGTGTCTTTTTAAAGCATGAAGACCTCAAATTCAAAGAAGAAAATATATATGATCCACAACATTGGAAAATAACAGCGGTATGGCCCTCGGTCTGTACACGTTGCTTAAAATGTGTTGAGGAATGTCCTGAAAAAGCAATTAGAATAAAGTGGTGAAGTTTAAGATTCTTCTTTTCAAAAATTTTTATTAAAAATTATATTTTGAAGTTTTTAAGAAGGATTTAATCAAAATTTATTTCATTTGCCGTTTTATAAAGATAATTAAAGTAATAATTACTAGCTGGTCCAAAAGCTAAATAATCAGCGGAAATTCCAAAATAACTCAATTCTCGAGGGAAAAAGCTTTCGGAAAGCACAATAAAGGCATCTTCTCCCTCATCAATTATGATAGAACTTCCAAAAATCTGATCCCTCCACCTGATTTCACATATAGAATTATATTTTTCAAGAAGAGAACGAAACCTTTCATCTTTTAATGCTTCTGCTTCAATCAACAATCTAAGATCAGTTACTCCTCGTGCCCTTGCTTTCTTTATATCATCATAGAACGCTTCTAAAAACTCGATTTTTGTCGATACAAAATATATAGAAGTTTTAGCTAGATTGATTAATGATAAAGCTCTATTAATGCATACATCCCTTCCTCTATGAACATATAAGGCAATTTTAATAGGAGTGTCATGAGATTGATAAATTGGTGCTAGAGAATGAATAATTTTATTTGAGTGATTGTGAAAACTATCGTTATATTGCTTTTTAGCAATTATTAAAGCTTCATCTGGGCTTTTAGCGAAATATCGAGATGGTCTGGATTCTTCTTCTTTAATTATCCACATTTTATCCTTCTCAAGCTGAGTTAAGATATTATATATTCGGGAGTATGGGACCCCTGAAGCTTCAGAAAGTTCTCTTGCATCCATTGGTCCCTTACTTATTAAAGTAAGATATATTGCAATTTCGTAATCGGTAAGTCCTATAGATCTTAATGACTCCTTTATGTTTTCTGGAATTTCTTTTGACATTATTCTACCACTTTAATGCTATAAAAAGTATGAAAGATAAATACACGTGTTTATATCAAAAAAGCATTTAAGATGTAGTAGTATGAATACTAATATTAATATTATTCTTTCCTTAAATTTTGATTTTGTATTATACTTTGAGCTTGTTCGATAACTTTTTCTTAGAAAAATTGAGTATAAAAACTATTATAAAAAAATTGATTCTTTTTATCTCATCTCTGAAAGGCCTTCAAAACTAATGATCAGAAATGAGGATATGATGCTTATAATTCCTATTATGATGTATATATATCTCCAAAATTGAATTGCAAGAGCTATAAAAATTAGAGCTGAGATAAATACCCATCCTACTATATATAAAATTATGAATCTAATATAATTTAATCTTCTTTTATCTGATGGTAATGCTTGAAATATTAATCTCATAGAAATTGGGATTAAAAATCCAATTCCAATGTTAGACAAAAAAAATGTTAAGAAATAAAATTGCCAATTCCAAGTTAAACCGGCATAGATAAAACAAAAGCCCGTGAATATTACTGCAATAATAAAGGACATTTTTGAAGCAATTTTATCTATAAAATTGACCGTAATCAAAATGATTACGGTGAAAGCAATAAGAGTTAATGCTAATAAATCTGCAAATCTGATGCTCGTAATGAACCAAGATCCATCAGAGTTGATTCTTCTAGGATCTATGAAGGATAGAAAATTAATAGCTATTAATGCATAAATACTAGTCAAACCTACAAGAAAAATGTGAAATCTAGAAATTAACTGTTTCTTCATAATAATCAATTTAATTCTAAATTAATAAAAAAGTTTTTTTTTTTTATACTAAAATTAAAGATAATTGAATTACGATTTTACTAGTTTTTTGTTTAGGTAATAATATTGATTGCAATGGAATAATTAATAATAAATCTGATTATTACGAGTTTAATGTGATTTTCTGTTTTCAAACATAAAGAATGGAATCTAACAGGAAACTATTTTATTAGAAAAGAAAATGTATTGTAGCTTGCTATTTAAATATAAAAAAAGCTTTAAAATTACAACTGAATAGTAAGACTCAAGTTTTCCTTTAGTGGAAATATTTATATTATACAATTCAAAATAATTATTATGTTAAACAAAACAAAATTCTATATTTCCGTAATTCTATTACTAATTGGCGTAGGTTTAGCACCGACTGGCTTTTTCTTAAATGGATACTTAAGAGATCAAGTTCGTATTCAAGTTCCTGATGTACTTCTAGATATTCGAGAAGAAGTCATTCCTGAAATTGAAGCCCAATTTCTTGGGGTAGGAATCACAGAAGTATTAAGAGGGCTTAAAGAGCAAGAAACTGATGATATTGAGGAAGAGATTGTAAAAATCCTTAGTATTCCAAGTGTTCTCCTATATCTTAAAAATTTATCAATACCACTGTTTTTAGCAAGATTAAACGGTTCTATAACAAGTACTCTTATAAGTGAAAGCATTAATACTGTATATGATGATATACATGCAAGAATCAAAGGTTCCCTATCAGCCAAATTAATTAATGCAACATTAGAACAAGTCATAGATGCTAATTCAACAACTCGAACCTTTGCTAGAGAAGTCTTTTTCAACAACTATACTTTTCAAGACGATTATGCAGCTTCTATAGTTCTATACAATTATTCATCTATAGAAGGAATTTCAGAACATGCAACAGGCGGTTTAAATAAACTTAACTACACTGCTATAGCTCAAAAAAGATTATTAAATGGATTTAATAGTTATCCGGGTCTAACTACGGATCTTGAAAATGGTACGGGTGTCTTAGATTTCATGGAATTTTACGACAACGCTACAACTGATCCACCAACTAATGTTACCATGCGAGATACTTATAATTCTACTTGGGAGCAACTAACATTTATAGCAGGATATATTAGTAATTATTTATGGAATTCAGTAATTGCAGATATATACACTGCTAATTATACCATGACATCACCGCAATATGCATTATATAGAGCTAAAGAACTCTTCTTCAATGATGGAAGTTGGTCAACTACAACTAAAGGAATTACCAATATTAGTGGAATTTCAGAATTTGGAGGATCAAGTAATCTTAGTTACACGATAACTGCTCAAAATAGAATATTAAACGGTTTCCAAGCTAATCCAGGAATATTGGATGAACTTTCCTTAGGAACTGGTGTTTTAGATTTCCTTAGTTTTTATGCAGAAACATCTGGAAATGCTACAATGCAATTACCGTATAATGCCACTTTTTACCAATTAAAGAATATATCATCTTACTTAATCCAATACATGTTTGATATTAAGGTTACTGATCAATTGGCCTCAGAAGGTTTAACATTAGGGACTGCGGGATTAAGAGATTTTTACATGCAATGGGCTAATGGAACATATTTTACGGATGGAATTTTTTTAAGGGATTTAAGCGAAGAATTAGGTGAAATGTTAAAAGCATCACTAGCAGCTCGATTAATTCTAAATACAGGGGATCCCCTTGGTATAATTAATACAGTAGTAGCAGAAAATGACACTACTACAGAATTTGCAACAGACATATTTTTTAACAATTATAATTTTAGTGATAATTATTCTGTGAGTTTACTTGGAGTGTCCGAATACATTTCAGGCTTTGCTAATTATAGCCTTAATTTTACTGCCAGCACTCAAATGAGAATTTTATATGGATACCAGGAGGCACCAGGAATATTAGAAGAAATCGAATCTGGCTTAGGTATGATTAACTGGCTGGATTTCTTTCAATATGCATATCAAGATCTCGGTAATAACAGAACCCTAATGGAATCAACATATAATGCAACTTGGGATGATCATCTCTTGCCCATGGGACAGTATCTCCAAAATTATTTGATAAATCAAAAAGCGGGGGCATCCCCACAGACAGGTCTAGAAGTAGGCATTCCAACATCATCTCTTATTACACTAAATGATTCCATGAGTCTCTGGGACCCAAAGAATTCATTAGGATTCGTTAATGATACAGGGATTTTAAAATGGGTAGAGGCATATGGCGATGCCAGAAGTATCGCCAGAGGCGAATTGAATGCGACTTATGGTTTCAGTGATACCCAATTTACAAAATTATATAATTGGTTGTTTTCAACTGTACAAGATATTTTAGTGCCAATAATATTTATTTTACAGAGTCCCCTAGGAATAAGATTAACAACTCATCTCTACGCTGAAATCTTATTTCTAGAACAATGGGCAAATGCTACAGTTGTTCCAGCTGGGCTTGACCTTGGGGGTGGACTCAAAGGACTTGAAGTTGGTATCCCAGAAGCATCTAATATTTCATATTCTATTGCAAATGCTCTCTTTAATACGAAAAATTCATCGTCATTTATACATAAAGTTGGACTGTTAAAATGGATTGATGCAGAAGGAGGAATTCCTGTAGTAAGAACTGAATTAATTACAACTTTTAATTTGAGCACAGACCAATTAGACATGATCCTCAACTGGTTGTTTAGCGAATTCAAGGTAAATATTGTTCCTAACATTGCATTTAATTTAACAGGGTATACTATGACGGATTTGGCAGGATTTGAATTTTACCGCCAATGGGCTAATGGTTCTCTTTTCACTGGTGGTATTGACCCCGGCCCAGCTTTAGGTCTTCCATCTCTTCAAGGTTGGGAATTAGGTATTCCAAATGCTAGCGGAATAGAATTTGAAGTTGCGATGTATTTATGGGATGATGAAAATCCTATGTCATTAATATCACCTACGGGCTGTGCTAAATGGTTCAAAGCAATGAGCGTAGAGAGTACCTATAATTATTTGAAAGATAAATCTAGATATGAAGTAATAATAAATGATATACCGAGAGTATACAAATACAAATTCAATGATTATCAAATGCAGGCAATTTTTAATTGGTTATTGAAGATTAGGGAGGAATTTGCTTTACCTCTTTCGCAGGAAAAATTAAATTTACCTGTAAATGCGTATGAAATGGGAAACATACTATTTATGGGATTTGCCTTATCTGGAATTGGCCTTGCGGCGATAGGTGCTTTTTCTGCAATTTTAATAAAAATATCGAAAAGACGATAACCAATACAATGTAAGAATTGCTTATCGCTTCATATTTTTTTTATTCACTTTTATTATGAAATTGTTTAATATAAGAAACAAGCATTAGAAATATACATTTATAAATTGTTTCCTTAATAATTCAGGATCTTCGCCATTTTTGAGGACAAAATCTTCGCACTTTTTATATACCTTTAATAAATCATTGTATAATTCTTTATATTTCTTCTCTGGATTATTTACAATACTTTTACTGAATTTATTAAACCTTTTTATGATTTCACTCCAACTTTTTATATATATATATCTATGTACAATTTTTTTGGAAGTAAAATCAATTAAAATAGCAGTTAAGCTCTGTGTTGAACAGTCTAACCCTAGAAAAAGATCACTCATCAATTAAAAATCATTTTTGATATTAATGAGTATTTTCTTCTGCTGTAAAG
>CAYZTE010000033.1:14100-18748 GCA_964481225.1 uncultured archaeon
CTCATCAATTAAAAATCATTTTTGATATTAATGAGTATTTTCTTCTGCTGTAAAGTAATGGATAAACCTAACTAAAAACTGTAGGGATAAAAAATGTTGGAAAAACTTAATTCTACTTATAATTTCTAATATTTCCGTCTATTATTAATAGATTGACAAATTAATATAAGTTTTTTCAAACATACTATTTATCAAAATAGAAAAATAAATTTACGAATTAGGGAAAAAAATTTAAGTTTTGATAAGTTTTTTAATAAATAATTCATCATATTTAATAATTAAGATAAATTATTTTTAAAAAAAGAACATAATAATTAGTTTGCGATTCGAAAACTATGGATATTGTAGATATTAAGATATTGGAACTTCTTAAAGATAATAGTAGAATGTCTTTTAATGAAATTTCACAACAAGTAGGCAAAACAGAAGCTACTGTAAGAAGAAGAGTTAAAAGATTAACTGATGACGGAGTTATTAAGAGATTTACTATTGAATATACTATAGATAATAAACCACGTACCAGAGCTACTGTAAAGGTTGAACCAGATTTCAAGGAGATAAAAAGGATTTTAAAGGAGTTATTAGAAATAGAAGAAATTACAAATATTTGGAGACTTTCAGGAGATTGTGGATTGTTTATGAAAGTAGAAATTCCTTCGATTGAGCAATTCAATCCTTTGATCGAGGAGAAAATATCGCAGATAAGGGGTGTTAAAATAGTGGAAACCTGCTTTATTACGGATGTTATTAAATAAGTTAAGTTAAAATGCGATTATTTATCATTAATTTAACGTCTCAATAAATAACGAAATTTGTGCATCATAAATATTAACTTAATCAATGCTTAATCTTTTTCCTTTTATAAATTAACGATTTTCCCTTTGAGAAATTGCGTATATTAACTTTTTTCATCAAAAAGCTTAAAAGGCCCTTTCACGCAAATCCGCATTTGATAAGTTTATAACATAATGTTTATTTTTCTAAAAGTTTGTCAACGATACCGATTCTCTTTTTTGTCTTCTTAATATCACTTTGTAGTTTTTTAGATCGCTTAATATATTCATTATCGTTCAATTTACCAGAAGAGTGTTTTTTATCAATGAAATTTAACAAATCTTGAACTGAACTTAGTTTAGTTTCTAATCCTTTCTTCTCATCCTTCAATTCTTTTTTAGTCTTGGCTTTTGCTTTAAGTTTAGGAGCAGGTTTTAAGGTTAACTCCGAGCTATCTGTAACTTTTGTTTTTTTCATACTTTCTGGTTTAGGGGGTAAAGTCGTTAATTCTTTTTCTTCTGTTTCAGATTTCATCGCAAAATCTTCTTCACTTATTTCTTCTGAAATTGGAGAAATGTCCGGAGCAATTTGTTCAGAAGGTTGAGTTTTCTGTGTATTCTTTGGTGCCTGAGAAACTTCAGCTTGCCTAGGTTCGATAATCTCATTATCAGATACTGAGGCTGTTTCAATTAATTTATCAATAGTAGTTTTTATGGTATTAATTTGGTTTTGAAATATCTTTAATAATTCCACTAAATGGCTCTTCTTAGAAATTTTCATTGAAAAATCAATATTGATTGATCTTGGTTCACTTGGAACTGAAGATGCTGAATAATCTTCCTGTACCACTACTTGCTTAGAAGTAATCGATGCTTGAGGGGCTGGAGTAGGAACATCTACGCTCGATCTTAACTCCATACGATAATCAGATACGAGCCATTGAAAGATATTTAATGCTAATCTTGGATGATCATTACATTGAAAACCCCCTCCAACCTTATCTCTAAACATTTCATAACTTCCAATGCAACAAACCCTTCCCTTTTCTGGCTCAGAAACACAAACTAGAGGGCAAGAGAAAGGTTCTGAAGTCTCATTAGAATCAGCTATAGAAAAAGCACCACCACCAATTATAGAAAGAGAGCAACCTGATCTATAACATAAAGAATCTATTTCGGTTGTAATTGGGTGTGGGATATTAAACGTCGAGATCAATGGGATGTTTTCTAACCCTAAATTTTGTCTTTCATCTAATACTTGGTCATTTTCAAAAACAATTCCGAATTGCTCTGAAATTTCGGATAAATTACTTCCACGGCCCCTATCTCCACCGGCGTGGGATAATAATAACAAACCTCCTCCAGAATTCTTAACCCAATTTACTATTGCTGTAATTTCACTTTGAGATATTTTTGAAAAATCAGGACATACAAAAACTAGTATATCATAAGGCATTAATCTATCTTCAGTTATTGGCACCTCAAGAAAGTTATAGCATGTGAAATCATTAGAATGTAAATAATCACGGAGCTGGGTTAGGTTTTCATCAATTTGACCCCTTGGTTTGTGAGCAATATCAAATGCAATATGGTATGGCATCGATTATCACGCGAAAAATAAGTTTTAAATTTCTTATTTAATCAAAATCTTGTTATTATTAATTAGTATTTTAATCTTTCTATAATTAATATTTAACTATATATTATACAGAAATTATGATTCATGAATCACAGATTTTAATAATACAAGCACAAGGTATTATTTTAGTAAATACTTCTATCTCCGATTATCAAATTATCTTTACAAATGTTCTCAACTTTCACGTTACTTCCAATAATTGAATTCTGTGAAATGATGTCTTTAAGCTGTACACTCTTTTCGATAACGCAATTTTCCAAAATTGAGTTCTTAATATCAGAATTCTTGCCAATCGACACATAAGGTCCGATCACTGAATTTTGGATTTTCGTATTTTTACCAATATATACGGGGTTCTTTAAGAAAGATTTTTCAACTATTATATTTAACCTATGGAAATCTTCTTTTTTAACAAAATTTTGTTCTAGAAGATATCTATTACCTTTTAATAGTTCTGAAGGTCTCCCAAAATCGAGTATCCCTTTTTTTAATTCGACAGCAGAAATTTTATACCCCTTGTCTACTAATTTTTGTAAACTTTCTGTCAAATAGATTTCTTTAGATTCATCTGTTCTTTGATCTAAATACTTTTTAATGAAACTGAAAAGAGCAAGAGTAGCCTTATTCGAAAACGCATAAGGACCTGCAATAGCTAAGTCTGAAACAAAATCCTTTGGTTTCTCTACCAATTTTTTTATCAAATTGTTTTCATCTGTAACAACGACTCCATAAGAACTTGCATCCTCCCTTGGCACTCTCATTACAGTTATTATTCCATCAACATCAGATTCAAAATACTTATATAATAAGTATGAGTATTCGTCCAATGGAATCATATCTCCTAAGAAAATAAGGCAGCCTTCTCTTTTATCTTCTTCATCATTTTTAAAATCCTGATGTTTAAACCGTTGATGGGCTAAATATACGGCTTCACCAAGTCCCCAGTAAAAAGGTACATTTTCTTTATATCCCCTAGGGACTTGTTCTATGAAAGTCAATTTGAATTTATCTTTATAATGCTGCTTAATATATTCGATAATCTGTCTTTTTTTATAGCCAACGATGAGGATCAATTCAGTATCGGAATCAAAAGTATTTATAAATTTTTCAAGGATATGATCAAGGACCGTTTTTCCAGCCACCCTTAAAAAGGCTTTTGGCTTACTTAATGTAAATGGACGCAATCTCGAACCGATGCCTGCAATTGGCCCTATAATTTTCATTTTCCTTTAGATTAAGAAAATAATTTGAATTAATAAAACCTTGATTTATCCGAATCAAATACCCTCTGTAGATGCCCAAATAGGAGATCTAAACCTTTTTCTTCTCTAGTAGAGCAAGCAACTAATTCACCTGTAGAGCCCATATGGATGAAAACTTCCGATATCAACATTGATAACTCGCGTATTAATCCTTTTTCTCTTTCACTTGTATAATCTTCTAATGCTTGGAAATCTTGGCTCCAATTTACAATCATTTCAACTTGATCCTCATCAATAAGATCTACTTTAGATAACACGTTTATTTGAGAAATGTTTTTAAATCTAAATTGAACAGAAGCCGCAAGAAGTAATGTTGATATAAAACCATTAGGTCTAAGTACAAAATTTGAATCAAAGAGAAAACTTACGGATCTTTGGACATCCCCAAACCCTAACGCACTAGCGATCAATGGACCTGTTTCGCGAAAAGCAAAAAGTTCTAATTGCCCCGCAGTGTCAACAAATAACCAATCCGGATTAAAATCATCAATTTCATCTTTTATATCATCTAAGTGATTTACCATTAAATCAGAAGCTAAGATCATAGCACCATTAGGTCCTAAGCTATATTCTTCCATGACTTCCTCAAGAATTATATAGTCCCTTATGTCAATATCCGGTTCATAAAGCATTACTTTAACGCCAGGATCTAGATTTAATGTAATAGCAGAAATCTCTGGGTCTCTATTTATGACATATTCCTTCATTTCTCCAGTTAGGGTGCTTTTACCACTTCCCGCCGTGCCTATGAAATAATTTAATAAAATATCCAATAACCTCTATTGAATGATGTGCCTCTTTTATATCCAAATATTAGAAACTAATTAAAGATTTGTTATGAGAGATGTAATATTCTATCTTATAGATTAGATAATTCTAATAATTCGGTTGATTTATTAAAACTTTATTCATTATTCAGGCTTTTTCAAATTTTCTAATTGAATTTGTTTTTCTTGCTTCCTTTCTAGCCTTTT
>CAYZTE010000033.1:18848-20027 GCA_964481225.1 uncultured archaeon
TAAGGAAAGAGATAAATTTTTTAACTCCTGTTCTATGCTTTTTAAAGTCTCATTGCTTTCACTTATCATCAATAGTAGTGGATCTTCTTTAGCGATCCCTTCATATTTGCTTTTTTCATAAATTATGGTTCTTTTTTCTTTATTCTCAATAAAATTAGTACTTACTTCTTGGAATATTTTTTCTTGAGTGATTTTCTCCTTAATGCTATTTTTTCTTGATATCAACTCTTCATATTGATAACCTAAATAGCAATCTTCATTCATTTCAATTTCTGCCATTTTATAACTTTCTGAAATAATATATTCAATTCTTTGACCAGGGTATAAGAAGATTGTTAAACGCAAGATCTTTATTTGAAGTTCATTTATATTAGATATCTCATCCAATTCAATTGAAAACGATAAAGTTTCTGCCGCATGATATAATTTTTTGATAGAAATTAGATATGGAGGCTGTTTATGATATAACTCTTGTTTAAACACTCTAGTAATTTCAAATTGTAAAGTTAGGCGCTTAATTCTTTCTGGAAGAAACAGGAGTTTTTCATCCTCATTCTTTTTGAATTCCAAGAAGAGGTTCTTTTGATCGTCCCAAAAAATTTGGAACAATTCCATCTTAAGTTTAAACCTTACAATATAAGCTTAATTTATGTATTTTAATTTTTCTACGACATAAATTCAAACATTTGTATAAAATCTAACGAGTTTAACAGTTTAATAATTTTTTTAGAAAATGGAAGAAGATTTTATTGTATAATTTAAAAAAAGGGCCGACAAAACTTAGAAAATGATTAACAATAGAATCTGTTTAATTAACTTTCTTTAGCCCTGATAGAAAATATATGGGTTTTTTTAATTTACTGTTAAAATATTCTATTTCTTCTTTTGAATGTTCTCCAATATAATTATTTATATCTAAAACTATGATCGCCTCTTGATCATGTAACTTTTTTAAAGCAATTTCCTGTAATTTATTCCACTCATTTGTAGAAAATTTTTCCTTGTTCAATAATCCATCAACAGAACAAATTGATACCAATTTATTATAATGAATTTGTAAAATCGATTCAATTTTTATAAAATATTCTTTAAATCTATTCGAACCGACTAAATATATTTTAGTTTCCTTGATTTTAGTAAAATCGTAGTTATTAAATTCAGCCAAGAAATTCTTATTTA
>CAYZTE010000034.1:0-19747 GCA_964481225.1 uncultured archaeon
CCTAAAAGAGGAGATATAGCTATGATATCACAATCTGGTGCTATGCTTACAGGAATGATGGATTATTCAATGATGCAAGCCTTCGGATTCTCGTGTAACATTAGTTTAGGCAATAAAGCAGATTTGGGGGCTGTCGATTTTATCGAATATCTTGCTGACGATGATCACACTAAAGTTATTTTATGTTATTTAGAAAGTATTAAGGATGGAGATAAATTCTTAGAAGTTTTGCCAAAAGCAACTCGTAAAAAGCCAATTGTAATATTAAAGTCTGGAGTAAGCGAAGCTGGTGCAAGAGCCGCCTCGAGTCATACTGGGGCATTAGCTGGAGCAGATATAGCTTATGATTTAGCTTTTGAAAAATGTGGCGTAATTAGGGCTAAAACAATTGAAGATTTATTCGATTATGGTGAGGTTTTTCTCTATCAACCGGTCCCTAATAATAATTCATTTGCTATAATTACAAACGCTGGAGGTCCTGGAATTGTTGCTACAGATGCATTTGAGCGTGAAGGCTTGAAATTTTCAGGCTTTTCAGAGCCAATTCTTCATATATTAAGAGCAAATCTGCCTTTGGAAGCAGCTATCTTCAACCCTATTGATATTGTAGGAGATGCTGCTCCAGAACGATATGAATTTACAATTAAAACCGTTTTTGGTTTAAATTCTGGGCAAGATATGGGTGACATTACAACTCAAGGTGCTTTGATAATAGTAACTCCACAAGCTCAAACTAATCCTACCAAAGTTGCAGAACTGATTTATAATATTTCATCAAATCATTTAGATGGGAAACCGATTGTATGTTCATTCATTGGAGGAAAGAATATTTCGGAAGGGCGAGAATTTCTAAAACGTAATTATATTCCATGTTACCATTTTCCAGATAGAGCAGCTCATTCATTAAAAACATTAGTAAAACGACGTCAATATTTAACAAGTACTCCATTAGATGAATTGGAACTTCTTTCATTTAAGGTAAATAAAGAAAGAGTGAAAGAAATTTTTTCCAATGTTCGAGAAGATGGCAGGATGGTTTTATTAAGTTATGAAACAAGCGAAGTATTTGATTGCTATGGTATTAAATCCCCTATATCACGATTAGCCCGAACTCCCAAACAAGCAATGAAATTACAAGCTGAAATTGGAAAATCCGTCATGAAAATTGTTAGTCCACAAATAATACATAAAACCGATGTTGGAGGAATCCTATTAAATATTGGAACAGAACAAGATGCTTTTGAAGCTTATATACAACTTATAAATAATGCGAAAAAATTTGGTCCTCAAAATGCTAAAATTTATGGAGTAGAAGTTCAAGAAATGATTGATTTTAAAGCAGAGCCAAAAGTGAATGAACTTATAATAGGAATGTCAAGAGATCCTCAATTTGGACCGTTAATAATGTTTGGAACCGGAGGAATATATGCAAATTTTATTCAAGATGTTGCATTTGCATTATCTTATAAATTTACAAGAGAGAATGCGAAAAAATTGATTGAAAGTACTAAAATCAATAGACTTTTACAAGGTGTTAGAGGAGAAGCGCCCTCTGATATTGAAGCAATAGTTGATGTCCTTTTAAGACTTTCACAACTTGTAAATGATTTTCCGGAAATTGTAGAATTAGATATTAATCCACTTTTATCTTTTATGAAAGGCTGTAGTGCTGTTGATATAAAAATTACAATAAAAAGATGATTAAATTACATTTAGATAACTAAATAATTTTATAAAAATAATAAATAATAATTAAGAAAAAGGGAAGAAAATGGTTAAGATATTTTATTTATGTTCTTTGGAAGAGATGGCTGGTAAGAGCTTTCTTTCGATAGGATTTATACAAAAATTAAAAAAAGAAGGAAAGAAATTTGTGTATTTCAAGCCAATTGGTATTCCTAAAAGTGCCTTTACTCACAAAGCAGACCCAGACGTGGGTTTCATATTAAATACGGTTTATAAAACAGATTATCCATATGATTTTATTTCCCCTGTATCAGTTCCAGATTCATATTACGTTGATTTAGTTGATGCGAATAAAAAGGAAGAATTCTTACAAAAGATCAAAAAGGCTTATGAAAAGATTACTAAAGATGTTGATTATGTTTTAATTGAAGGGAATCCAAGTATTCGCAAATTTATTAGGGTGGGGATCGATGATGTCAGTATCGCACAAACTCTAGGAATAAATGAATTAATCTATGTTTCTACAGAATCCTCAGATCGAAGCATAGATAATTTCTTTTTTACTAAAAATTATTTTGAGTTTAGAAATATTAATATTATGGGCATTCTCTTCAACAAAATTGATTATGAATACATTGCAAGAATTAAAGAGCTTACAGAAGATCATATAAAACGATACAATATCCCAGTTTTAGGTATAATAGAAAAGAGTTTCGAGTTATTTTCACCTCGAGTAAATGAAATCAAAGAACAAATTGGTGGGGAATTAATAAATGAACAGGCATCATCCGGATTAAACAATATTGTAGAAACGTTTCTGATTGGTGCCATGAATGCTCAAGCTGCTCTAAAATACTTAAGGCAAGTTAAACGAGCAGCTTTTATCACGGGGGGTGACCGAACAGATTTAGCCATGGCAGCACTGGATCAGGATGTCTCAACGCTAATTTTAACTGGTTTTATTCAACCTGATATGGGTGTGATTACTGCTGCAAATGCAAAAGGTATCCCAATTATTTTGAGTCCATCTGACACGTATACTACCATGAGAAACCTTGAACGATTAAAACCAGGAATTCAAGAAGATGAGATGGAGAAAGTCTTACAATTAATAGAAAAAAATATCAATTGGGATTTATTATTAAAATAAAGTTAGAAATTATATTCCTTTTTAACTTTTCTATAACATAAAATTATTTAATTTTAAAATAAATTTACATATAAACCATAATTTGAGATCTTTTAGATTAAACATAAGTGAGCTACAATGATTTCTCAAAGATTAAAGGTTATAGAGTACGCCATAAGAGAAATTGCTGCCATTGCTAATAAAATTGCCAAAAGTGGGAAAAAAGTCTATCACTTGAACATAGGAGATCCAGTAATATACGACTTTAATACTCCGAAATATATCTCTCAGGCATTGGCAGATGCATCTTTTGGGGGCAAGAATTTCTATGTTGACTCATTAGGAGCCCCAGAATTACGGGAACAAATTAGTAAAACGATAAAGCAGAGTTATGATATAGATGTCGATGCTGAAAATGTTTTGGTAACCTCTGGAGTAACAGAAGCAATATTTTTTCTTATTGCTGGGCTTATTGAAAACAAGAAAGAGATACTCATCCCTGGACCAAGTTATCCCCTTTACATAAATTATTCAAGATTTTTTGATGGAATCCCTGTAGAATATGAATTAGATGAAAATAACGATTGGAATCCTAATATTGATGATTTAAGAAGCAAAATAACTAATAAGACGCAGGCTATATTGATATGTTCCCCAAATAATCCTACTGGTGTAATGTATAGTGAAAAGATGATAAAAGAAATAATTAATATTGCAGGGGAACATGATGTACCAATAATTTCAGATGAAATATATGATCAGATAACATATGAAAAGCAGTTTGTAAGTCCAGCAAGTCTTAGTAAAGATGTTCCAATAATTGGATTGAATGGGTTCTCAAAATCTCATCTTGCTACAGGTTGGAGATTAGGTTACATGTATTATTATGATCCTGAATCAAAACTGGACAATTTAAAGGAGGGAATAGCTAAACTAGCAAGGGCAAGACTATCTGCTAGTTCGACTGCTCAATATGCTGCTATTGAAATATTAAAAAATCCAGGTACACACACAAAAGAGATGGTTCTAAAATTAAAAGAAAGAAGAGATTATTCCTATAATAGATTAAAAAGGATTGAAGGAATAACGTGTGTTAAACCAAATGGTGCTTTTTATTTATTCCCAAAATTTGATTTTAAAGAATTAGGAAAATGGAAAGATGATAAAGAATTTACCATAAATTTACTTGAAAAAACTGGTGTATGTGGAGTATATGGTTCAGGATTTGGCGAATATGGAAAAGAGCATGTAAGGTTTACATTTTTACCGGATGCAGAAACATTAAAAACTGTTTATGATTTAATTGAAGATTTTATAAGGTAATAATCACTCCAATTTCTCTCCAATTAATTGTTTTAAAATAATAAATTCGACATTTTTAGAAATAGATTCCTTGATAAAATTACTCATTCTTGTGAGAAATAAATCTCCAGTATTAATAACACGATATGGTCTAAATATAATATTTTTAAATAAATCGAACATATTTGTTTGTTTGAACATTATGTATTTCATATTTATAGCTTCCCAAGAATGAAAATATAATACAACTAATTTCTTTTTAAATATCCTTCCTCGTAAAAAAGAATTACTTAGAAATAGTCTAAAAAATGTAAAAGGATGAAATTCTTGAATTTGATAACTATTAAATTGATAGTATTTCAACATTTTAGGAGAAACAATTGAAGAATCATATTTAAACCCTAAATTATTTAAGATTTTAAATAAAAATTGTGGGGGTTTCAAATAAGGAGCTCGAAAACCAATTATTTCTGAATTTTGGCAAGTTTTCTCTATTATCTCTTTATTTTGATAAATTATTTCTTGGCATTTTTTAAAACTTAATTGGTTTAATCGTTCATGATTATAACTATGACATGCGATTTCATGGCCTTTACGTTCAATTAAACTTATGTACTCTGGAAGATGCTCAGCAACATTTCCAGTACAAAAAAAAGTCCCCTTGATGTTAAAATTATCTAATACATTTAATATTTTCAACAATCCAACTTTTACTCCGAAATATGTATCAGAAACATTAGGAATATCTCTTTCGATATCAAAGGTCAGTGCGATTTTCATCATTTGAGCACCATCTTTAAGATATTATTATTTAAATTATTCAATTTTTTTTGCTAACTCATAATAAATATCTTTTTTAGAAAAATATTGGTTAATTCGTTTTAAACTACGTTGAACGGTTAAATGTCTTCCACTTGTTAATACAGTAATAAAACTTAGGGTTTTAATTTTACCCCTTTTCATTTTTCTGGTTAGATATATTAAAGAATCTGAGAAAACCTTGTCGATTCCTAATGAATTTGGTGGTTGCTTAAATCCACCAGCTTTAAAGTAGATGTTTCTTCTAACTAATATATTAGTTCCTGAAAGTTCAGGATATCCGTATAAATTTTTAAAAAAATACCATAAAAATATTCCAAAGTTTTGAAAAAAATAATTCGTTATGTTGAACGTCAAGGATCCTACTTTAAATGAAATAGCAACTCCATCATAATATTTAAATCTAGCACTACATGCAAAGAGATTTCTATCTTTTTCAAAAATTTTATAAATTTTTTGCAAAAAATATGGTTTTATTAATGTATCCGCATCTAAAAATAAAAGTAAATCACCAGATGTTTTTGGGACAACATGATTTAATTGAAACGCTTTACCTTTTTGGGGTGATATATACACTTTCGCAAAATCTTTCGCAATGGAAACGGTCTTATCTGAGCTTTGCCCATCAATTACAATAATTTCATAAGGAATATTGCATTCTTGCTTTTTAACGCTTATTAAAGTTTGTTTTATGTTAAGCTCCTCATTATATGTAGGGATAACAACTGATATTTTAGGTTTATTTTTTAGATTCATTGTTTTCACTTTTTTTTTCTAAGTAGTTTGATTCAACCATCCATTTGAGATTAGAAAATACATTTATTTTTGAATTATGATTTTTTAATATTTGATAAAAGTATTAAATTATATAATATAATAATAGTTAAAATGAAAAAAGGATTTAACAATCCATTTATTTTATTAATCTCGGGTTCTATAGTTATCATTTTATTCATAATAAATCGAATATTTTATTCAATTCCATGGATAAATACAATATATAATCTCATAGTGCCTTTGTTATCATTAATTTTCTATGAATATAATATATTTGTTTATGGTATAATTTTAATAGGGCTAGTGTTTTTGCTTTCATTATTTGTTGTAGGATATAATTTAGCCAAAGCTGGACAATTAACTGGTTCAATAATATATATTTTTAGTTTATTAGGAATTTTAATAATTACTTTCATAATAACGTCTTACACCTATTTTAGTATCTTATTTATTCAAGATTTCACTCTTAGTACAAGAATAATCCTATTTTTACTCTTTTTACCCGTTAATCTTGCCTTAAATTTAATCCTATTTCTAGTAAATGTAGATTTCTTTGTTTTTTTTAAGGATTTGATTAAATCTAGAAAAATTTGGAAACATGAAAGACCTGAATATGAAATTGAAGTTAAGGGTAAAATAACATACATTAATATAGAGACAGATCAACACATCTTCACTCCTATACCAATGTTAATTATTGCAAAATATCTTCGGACTAAAGGATTCTCTGTTTCATGGTTTGTGAAAGGTGCTTTTAATCATTTATTATCCTTAATTATTACATATTTAATTGGGTGGCCACGAGCTAGAGATAAATTATTTCGATTTACAGGAATGAAGATAGGAAAGAATTGCCACATTTCTCAAAACTCGATACCTGACCCACTTTTACCTGAATTAATTGAATTTGAAGATGGTAGTGGCTGTGGGATTGGTGTAAAATTATTAACTCATAATGCAATGAATATAAAACATGGAAGCTTCAGTTTTGGACCCATTAAAATTTGCGAAAATGCGAGAGTGGGAGCATATTCAGTTATATTACCTGGAGTTACAATTGGTAAAGGATCGATTATTGGAGCAAGATCGCTAGTGGCTGATGATATTCCATCATATTCTATTGCATATGGTTCTCCTGCTAAAGTTGTGCGGCAATTAACGGAATATGAAA
This sequence comes from uncultured archaeon, assembly GCA_964481225.1. Taxonomy (GTDB): domain Archaea; phylum Asgardarchaeota; class Lokiarchaeia; order Sigyniarchaeales; family SOKP01; genus Loki-b32. The sequence goes on from CAYZTE010000034.1 coordinate 6,885, forward strand.
AAGAAGAAGTTGATAAAAAGTATTAGACTATTTCTTAATAAAATCATCAATTATTTTATTAACTCTTGCGTGATTTTCAACCATTACCCTGTGTGGGCCATTTTCAATTATAATTAACTCTGAAGTAGGAATCAATTCATCCAAATTATTAATCATCGATTTAGAAATGATTTTATCTTCATTTCCATAAATAATTAGTGTTGGTTGAGAAATTTTAGATAATTCTTTATCTAAATTAAATTTAGATGTCATGTTTTTAAAAGTACTTAAAACAACTGATTTTGGAATTTTTAGTGCATTACAATAGTGTCTTTTAAATTTTCTATTTTCTATGTTTATCGAAATTATTTGCTTGATAACGTTTTTCAAGAAATTTTTATAACCTAATTTGAAAATAAGATTTACCCAAAATAAGATAAATTTTTTTTTAATTGATTGAGATAATGCTGCGGCAGTACTAATTAAGATTAACTTTTTCACTAATTTTGGGTTTTGAATAGTAATATTTTGTGCAATCAATCCTCCTAAAGAATGCCCTATTAGAACGACTTCATTATATCCTAGTAAATTAAGGAAATTTAGTATGTGTTCAGTAAAAAATCTAACAGAATATTTTGTATTTGGTTTGTCTGATTTTCCAAAACCTGGCAAATCTAATATAATAACATGTTCTCTTGAATGAAAATAACATAATTGATAAATCCATTCAAGTGAACTTCCTAGCCAGCCATGAATAAATAAATGAGGTGTCCCGACGATTTCATTCTCAAAATAGAAAATATTCAATTGATTTACGGTTATGAAAGGCATTTTCTAATTAAAAATTTCTATTTAAATCTAAAACGATATATGAAATTTTTGATTGGATGTCTAACTAAATTTGTAGGATTCCAATAACATGGTTTAAAACATTCACAATATTCGAACATGAATTCTTTGATTTTCTTAACTCTTTGTTTATGGGGTAATTTGATGAATTCATTAAACGGAATAGTTGTATTAACATCTTCACAAAGCATTACAGTTCCATCATTATCAATTGCATAATAGAAATCGCCAGCATCACAAACCCAAGAGTATTTCTTGTGATACCATTTATTCATGCGGTAATAATATAAATTAGGCGCCCAGATTTTAATCCCTTGTCTTTTTAAAATTTCAAGTACTTTTCTCAATCGATTCATTACTTCCTTTTTTAGTAACAGTTCTGGACAATAACTTCTATATTGATATTGTTCATCAGGGCTCAATGATGAATGGACAGGATCTATTGAAAATACGCAATCTAATTTTTGATTAATTGTTCTTATTAATGGAATAAGTTCTTTTATATTATCTTTATTGGTGATAATATGAATACTATAGTCAATATTATCAGGATGTTTTTCTTTTATATCATGAAGTAATTCAATTAATTCTGGACGATATTTCTTAGGACTAAAATTAGTTTCTGAAAAACTATCAATACTGACACCTAGCTGAAAATATCCATATGATGCAAATTCTTCAAGTAAATCTTCAGCTAATAGAGAACCGTTTGTTACTACAAGAGTAAACATATTCAAGTCTATACAATGCTTTAATAGTTCGCCTAAATCTGGCCTAAGTGTTGGTTCACCACCGTATATAGTAATAAACCGACATCCTTGATTATATATTTGATTTACAATATTTTTCCATTGTTTTAAGGAAATATCAGATTCTCTCTGAACTTTTGAAGTGGCACAATAATAACAATTAAAATTGCATTTTCGGGTAAAAAATATGCTAACAAATACAGGTCCATTTATTACTCTTAGAATTCTTTTTAAATAGCTAATACCCAATTTTCTAAATATCGTACTTTTTTTATCATTCATGTTCATTTTTTCCATTAATCAGAATAAAAACATTTTAAATATTTACAATAATATTTAATTTTGTTATTAAAAAATATTGATGATTTCAATTTTGGAACCTGTGTCAATAGTAGTTCCTATAAAGAATAGAGGGTATCTTTTACCTAATTTAATTAAAAATCTATCTAATTTAAATTATTCAGGATATGAAATAATAATTGTTGATGATTGTTCAACGGATAATACAAAAGATATATTAAAAAAATATCCAATTAAATCTATATCATTAAATAAATCTGTTGGATCAGCGGAAGCTAGAAATATTGGTATTAAAGAGGCGAAAAATAAAATAATTGCCCTAACTGATTCTGATTGCTTTGTTTCAAGGAATTGGTTAAATGATTTAGTTCCTTATTTGAATAAATATGATGTAGTTGGTGGAAAAGTTGTATATCGCAACAAGGCAGAAACAAAATTGAATCCATTTAATAGAAAAAATGAGGCAATTATAAAAAAAGAGTCCTCCATTAATTTTCTTAATAGTTGTAACATGATATTTAAAAAAGATACATGGCATTCTATTGGTGGTTTTTTAAATTTTAGAATTGAAGATTTAGAATTTTCATGGAGGTTATTAAAAAAAGGATTTAAATTAATTTACGTGCCTAAAGGTTCGGTACTTCATCATCATAATAGAACTCCACTTCAAAATATTAAAAAATATTTTCAATATGGAAAAGAATATTCAAAAGTTGCATCCGTTCATAAAATGGGGCTTTCCTTTAAAACAGAACCAATTTTTAGTGGAAAATCGATTTTGGATTATTTACTGCTAATTACATTTCCTTTTCTTTTGTTATTAGGATTAATTATTTTTAATTTCATAATTTTAAATGTTATTGTAAATGTCTCACTAGACACTCTTTCTTTATTTATTTTTATTTACATAAATTTTCGACTCATAAGAAAAATAGACATACTTTACAGATTATATAAGATTTGTATACTTTTCAGTATAGCAAATTTTACCTTGATATACATGTTAAAAAAAAAGAATAATCAATAAAAATTAAGATAAAAATAAAAATCAAATTATATAAGGGAAGAGATTAGTACACCCAATCAATTATAGAAGAACAGCTTTTACCTCGGAGATTTTTTAGTCGTCCTAAAACTCTAAATGTTGCGCCTTCATATCCACATTCTGGACATTTATTTTTTGAAATAAGCTCCACAATATCATCAACAATAACTGCTTGATTTATGCTACCATTCACGCCATATGGTGTAATTACCTCTAATATTCCTTCCATTCCCTCATCAACTGGTTCTACATTTTCTAGATCTCTTACTATTATCCTAGTAGTGTCGGGACAATGTAATAAGAAATCTTGGTATTTTTCAGACCAGTGTCCTCCAAAAAGAGTTGGTCCTTCTGTAAATGCATAGATATCTCCAATATCTTTAGTTTTAATGTTAAAGACTTTTTCATAATTTTCAATAAATTTAACTTTATTTACTGCATCCATCCTTGCTTCACCTTTAACTCCCTCCCATCCTCCTCCACCACAACCCACAAAAGACATTCCATCAAGGTCTAAAGATACATTTTCTTTTAATAACCGTTTCGCAAACATGTTATTCATTAAGAGTGGACTTCCACCAAATAAAATTTTACTTACTTCCATTTTTTTCCAATATCCTGTTTCTATGACTTTTTTAACCATTTTAAGCATAGTACTTACATCTAAAATAAAGCCCCCTTTTATTGACAAAGTTGAAATTACTGCCCAAATTGTTTTTGAAATTTTTGCTTTTATCATATATTCTTCATGTCCATAATATTCCCAGGGTTTATTCATGCATGCTGTAAAGTAACGAGTTTTTTTGACGTATTCAAATCCTTTAACGTTCTTTTTTGCCATAAATGTCATCAACATGCGATTTGGCGCAAAATTAAAAATAAGACTTCTCTTGGAACCCACTTTATAATCCTTCCATTTAAAAAATTCTGTAAAAACTTTAATAGAATTATATTGTAGTTGATCGAAATCCTCCAATGTTCGAGGAACTATGGATGGATCGCCTGATGTAGAAGATGAACACGAAAAGACCACTATTTTATCAAGAGGGGCTTTTAAAAATTGTAAGGTCCGACCTGCTGTTTTTTTGTAAATATCTGTCGTAAGGTATGGGATTGTTTCTAAGTTCTCAATGGTTAATTCGTCAGGAATTTTAAAATCGAAGCTTTTACAGAGACTTTCTCGATAATACTCACAATTGTTATAGGATAACTTTATTTGTTCTAATAAATCTTTACAAAATTTTTCATTTGGGTAAGAACGTGGTTTAAAATCAAAATACTTAGTTCTTAAATCTTCGGGCAAAGGATCTTTAAATAATTTATTTATTCCAAGTGTCAAAAAAAATCACCTCTTTAAGAAACTGCTACCATAAATTTTAAGAAATAATAGTTAATTAATGTTTTTATAAAAGTTATTTAGCAGACAAAGCTATTATTTCTTCCTCTTGTTTCTCTAATATCATTGGAGTTTTTTCCCAGCTTATTTCTTTAGGAAGTTTGAACTGACGTAGAAACATGTAAAGATGAATAAAACCACTTATTAAAAATAAAAATAAAAGGCTGTAATGTTTATCGCAATATTTTCGTACACCATTGAACAAATAGCCAACTTGAAAGACTAAGCATGAAAGAGTCCAAATAAGTAAATAATATTCTCCAATCATTAGATATAATATAGCAAATCCTATTACAACAGGAATCCATGTATCCAAATTTCCTAAAAATGTCATTGTCATATTTCTTGCGATAATGATTGATTTCCCTTTCTTTTTTTCGCTTTCCATTGCCATTAACTGTGGCATGTCAAAAACGTATCCCGCAAGCCATCGTGTTCGTTGTTTTACTAAAATCTTCCAAGTGTCTGGTACATATTCATAAACTTTTGCTTGGGGCGCATAATGAATCATAACCCCATCTAAATTTAAAAGCACGGAAAGATAAAGATCTTCTGTCATTGAATCTTCGTTAAAACCTCCATATTTCTGGAGGTATTTCGTACTAACAGCAAAATTTCGTCCAAACGAATAAGCCGATGAACCTAATCTATTTTTAATTTCAAATAATACTCCACCACCAGAAACAACGGCATAATCAAGAAAAATTCCTCTAGTTAACATGTTTTTCTTCCAATTCTTTACTAAAACAGGTCCAATAACCGCATTAATTTCATTATCTTGAAATGGTGCTATTAAGTTTTTTAATGTATCTGGTTCTAAAATACAGCCCGAATCATAAAGGACGACAATGTCATTTTTTACTTGTGTTAAACCATAATTCAGGGCTGGAGGCTTTCCTTTTTTAGGAAGATTCTCTGATAGGACTTTTATATCTATTGTATCATGATCTCTTCCAAAATTTTTACAAAATTCTGTTGTATCATCTGTTGAACCACTCGTTATTATGATTATTTGGATGTTCTCTTTAGGATAATTTGAGTTAACAATAGAATTTAGCGTTCTTTCTACTAATATTTTTTCATTTTTACAAGCAATTAATATGCTTATATTTGTATAATAAGGCGTTTTTGTTTTATAGCCACTGCCAAAAGAAGCTAAGAAATGTATTCCATAATAAATGACAAATCCTAATAACATGATTAGTCCAATTAATGGGAATATAAACCACCAGTGATTTAAAGGGTCAAGAATGAACCGGTCAATTGCTCTTTTTACTCCAGATGACAAAAAAGGTGGAAGATACATGTGAAACAGATTAAAACATACAACCCATACAGCTCCATATAATAAATATCTCAATATTTTCATTTTAAGATCGCCTTTTTTTTTCCATTATTTTATTTATTATTTTTATCCATTTTCTTTAAATTTTTAAAGCTATATCTTCCCAATAGAATCAATGAAAAAACCATAATACCCATTAAACTGATTTGAAAAATAAACATTGTCCAAATTATTGCTCCCTCGTGTGAGGCAGACCAGATTGAGGGAGCAGAGTCAGTGATCAAATTTGTTATTAATACAGTGAGACTTGAAGAACCATAAATTACAAAAAATGTACCGATTACTAGTATTCGCGTTATTCTTTCACCAATAAAAGGTTTCGTTTCATGCAAGCCTAAGCCTTCATGTCTTGCTCTCATGTATTCATAAATAAAAATTAGGAAAATATTTGCCCAAATCATCCATTTAAAATCATATCCATTGTCTGATACAACCGAGAGGCTAGTAGGAATTAAACATACTAACATTAATGTATCACTGACCCTATCAATCACATTATCCAACCAAGCACCACTTTTAGACTTTATATCCAATAACCTAGCTATTGCACCATCAATCCCATCAATAATTCCGGTAAATAGTACTAAAACGGCAAGAAGAAAAAACCAAGAGCCATATAATGGTTGTTCATTAAATAAATCAAGTGTATGACCTTCACTGGCCATTATTACGCCATAAAAAATGAGACATGATAAAATTAAATTTATATAAGACACCAAATTTGGTGTTAAACCCCATCTTATAAAGATTTTTGCACCTTTATAAGTTATGGGCATGTAAATTAATCCAGACGGGTCTTTTTTCATTTTTGCAAATTGTTCATCCATCTTATGAGCTTGTCCGTGATCTTTAAGCCAATCTCTTATGAATTCATCACGTGTCATGAATTCTTGTTTTGGACGTTTATTAGAGAATCCGATAATGAGAATAATTACAAGAAGCCCAAGTAATACCAATGGAAATACTATTTTAAACCATATTTCTGTCATACAACCCGCCTATCTTAATAATATTAGTTATTTTAATAATTAATTTGGAAGTTGTAATTTAAAATAGAGTATAAAATATATTTAAAGTTAGTGCAATTTAAGGTTCTTAACTTAGTTACTTAAATATAAAGTATACATTTCTGTAAATAAATCATTACATCATTTGATTTTGAAGCACATGGTAATTACGCTACATAAATTAAGTACGTTTACTCAATATGTTTCTGTAATATTTTAGAAAATTTTTTAAGGCGTTTTGGCTATAAGAAAAAAAATAAAAGCTTATAAATCAAATTATTATGTAAGTAAATATGAAATCGAATTGAAATAGCCTTTCAATTTCAGAAAAATATTAAAATAGAGCGGTTTGAGCCTTATGCCAAAAAGTAAGGAAAAAAGTTATAGGAGTGCGCTTTATTTTGAATGTATATGCGGAGTTGTTTCTTCGATAATATCAATATTTTCTATAATTTTTATGGCCTTAATTGAGGGGATTTATAGCTCTAAATTGTTCACTATTGCTATTATATTTTGGAGCTCTTATTTACTATTTTCCATATTTCTTATAAGTATTGGAATTATTACATATTTTCAAGAAAAAAAATATGGTGTGAAAAAGTCGAGGAAAGAATTAAAACCACCAATAGTTTAGTAATTCTACTTGTCCGGCGCTTTTCTTCCTAACCATTTCTCATAGAAAGTATCTATATCTGGTAGAAAATTGAATACTGTAGGATAACCCGGTGGTACGGCCTCAACATCTAAGAGAGTAAAACATCCTGGACAGAAATATTCTCGAAGTTCTTCCCAGTCAGGATCACACCCCATATATTTAGGATAAAGTTCTTCGATTTCTTCAACTGTGTCTCTCACTCTTACACGGCATTTGGTTTTCCAATTTTCACGATAGTCTCCAAATTCGTGTCCACAATCGCATTTAACGATTCTTTGACCATCCTTTGACACTATATATAAGTGCTCATGAAGCGGTAAGATAATTTTTTCCTTCCATGAAACCTTTTCTTGTAAAATCTCCAGAATTATATCGAACCTGTCAGGATCTTTTCTTCCACTAATAATTGGTTTCAATTCATCCCACGTTAAGTCCCCATCAATCATTCTTTCTAAGGTCCTTTTATCGTATTTTACCATTTAGTCCACCTCCATTTGGAAACCGTCTGGTAATTTCCAAAATTCTCTAAATTCTTTTGCCCACTTATCAGATAGTTTTAAACTTTCCGAATACATGAGTTTCACAGCTTCATATAATTTGTCTTCTGTAAGTTTCTTTTTCTCATATTCCCAGAATTCCTCGAAAGTCATTGATTTTTCCGTCCTTTCTGTTCTTAATTCTTCCTTACGTGCTTTAGTGGCATTCTCGTCTATTACCCATTCTTCGTTACTCTCGTCGTAGTTAGCTACCACGCCATATATATTATTCACAAAATCTGCAGTATATATTCCATCATCGAGGTCTTGCTTAACACTCTCTACTTTTCGCTCAAGCACGTCGCCGTATCCAGGTCCGCCACTCATAGTATAATGAAACATATCATAATTTTTAAGAAGCACAGGATATATCACACAATAAGGTTTCCTTACTATATCTGCTTTCAAAAATTTCTCAAATTCACCATTAGTAGGGTCTGGATCCCCTAAAGGATAATCTTCGCGATTTTGAAAAATCTCTTTTAGATTTGTGTTTTTAGCATAGAGACGGTATGCAGTTGCGTTGGGATATCCTCCATGCATACCTCCACTTCCATGAAAAACTAAGCCCTCCCTTCCTCCAAAGAATTCCACTTTTTCTGAATTCGCGACTAGAGCAATACCCTCATAATTTCCCCCTCCTCTGAATTTTCCATGCCCCGCAATATTAGGTTTAACTCTTCTTGCTAAATACGGAACTCCCCCTTGAAATAGTTCCCATGTTTCTACATCTCCAAGATCTGATTCAGGATTCCACATTGCATAGCCCCAATCTAGCCCATCTCTTACTGCACTCGCCCCTAAACCTTGTCCACTTATTTCAAATGTAGATAAAGACCATCTATTACCCTCTAACGGTCCAGCAGAATAAACACCTCCACCTTGAATTCCATCTCCCGTAAAACCATATCCTGGAACGACTTCTTCTCTATATCCACGACAAAATAATCCATAAGAAATGTTTTTCATCATTGCTGTATAAGCGGGAATTAAATTGCCCCATGGAACTTGGTATGAAAGATAAGGATCTCCTGGATTTGTCCATGTTCCTAATGGGTAATTCTTCTCCACAGCAAAGTATGCACCATCATTTACTTTATCACCGTAAATCAATATTTGTGTTAATAAAACCCATTGACCTCCCTCCATTGCTCCTTTCCCACAATTGAAGGGATTATTTTGGGGACCATTTGCTCCGTCAAAAGAAAGATACATCACGCCGTCTTCCTTAACTATAATCTCTAATGGTTGGTTATTAACTTTGTCTACTTTTGCTATAGGCTGCCAAGCTATGTTTTTATATGCGCCATCCATAAATGCAGCTGCTCTATATCTACCGGGTAACAGACGTTCTTTAACACGTTCTATGAAAACTCGCCTTCCTTCTTCAATAGCCTCTCGTATGAATCGTTTATAATAATCGATTCCCTCTTTTTCTATGAAATCCATAACAGCATCACGAATCATTAAATTCCCTGCGAGTCTACATTTCTCATCTAATTCCCAATACATAGGTGTCCGGACGGATCTTTTTGCACTAATCATATGATCTTTCCAAATTTTATCGTTAGAACCTATTTTTCTACATGTATAATAAACGCCATCATCAAAACGTTGTACTGCTGCCATTATGTCGTGACCTGGAGAAATTCCTCCGGTATCAATTTGGTGAGTAACTCCACCAGCCCAACCAATCAGTTCATCCTGCCAAAAAATAGGAATAATCGTTTGGACATCTGTAGTATGCACATTCCCACATTCTGGATCGTTATTTAGAAATATTTCTCCAGGATTGATCCCTGGGTCATCTTCATAGTCCTCACGAATAATAAATTTCACAGCTTCACTCATGGTATGAACATGAACCAAAATTCCAGTTGATACGACTATAGAATCTCCCTCAGGAGTGTATAACGCAAAACACAATTCTCCAATCTCCTTAACTATTGGGGAAGCAGCAACATGTAATGCAGTCTCTCTAGCAGATACGAGAGCACCTCTTAAAGAAGCATAATTACGTTCAAATCGAAAAGGATCTTCCTCTTTCAATGTTAGTTTATCAATCGCATAATAATATCCTGTCTCTTGAAACATTTTCTCACTTTCTTCTAACATTTCTTTTAATGTTTTTCCATTCCATCCTAGTGATTTTTCCATTTTTATTTCACCTCCATGTGGAATATTCTATGTTTATCGAGTTTTACTCTATAACTTGGAGGAACAAGTAAAGTTGTAGCAGGCGCTTCAATAATGGCGGGTCCTTGTATCAAATTTCCTGAATTAAGTAGTCTCATTTCCCACAATGAAGATTTATGCCATTTACTATCCCAATACATATCCCTTGTACCTTTCGATGCATTTTCATTTGGTTTTTCTCCACCCAATTCATGTTCTGGTAATTTAGGTTTTGGAACTGGGACTATACCCGTTCCAATGCATTTAGTAATATGATATCCAAGTTCAGGGCTTTTTGTGCCTCTTTTAAAAATTTTTTCAAAAAGATCATCATAACTCTTAGTAATTACCTTTAACTCGGGTGAATCATAAATTTGTGTTTCAGGTGATAGTTGATAAGTTAGTTCTTCCGCAGGTGATTGTACTTCTAAATCATCAAACATACCAAAATATTGTAATCGAAGAGTAGGTTTAAATATCATTTCATTGGGATCTCTACCTTCAGCTTCAAACTCTTTTGCAATATTATTTTTTAATTCTGTCCATGTCGAGTTAAGTAAAGAAGCTACAAATGTATTCATACTTCCATCAGGCGGCATCACTAAATCGACTGATTTCTCATGTCTGTATGAATGGTCAGCACAAACACATCCAAAAGCCGAGAATGCAGGCGCCCATTCTGGTACTAAAATATTTTGAAAGGATAGTCCACTAGAATAACCTGCTACATGAAGTGGTCCACCTCCTCCAAAAGAAATTAAAGTGTAATTTTCAGGTCTAAATCCTAAACCTTGTATCATTCCATTAAGATGATTTTTCATATTAATCTCAATCAAATCTAAAGCTCCTCTAGCTGTATCGTATGGATCTGCCCGTAAAGGTTCTGCTAATTGTTCTTCAATATATTTAAGTGCTCGATTTTTATTCAATGGAATCTTCCCGCCAAGAAAATAATTTGGATTTAAATAACCAAGAATTAAACTGCAATCAGTCATTGTAACAGTTTCTACCCCTGATTCCTCATTACATACTCCGATTTTATATCCAGCACTTTCAGGACCAAATTCTAATCTACCCGATATCTCATTATATCGTACATACATTCCAGTTCCTGCGCCTATAGAATCCAAAGCGATCATTGGTATATTGAGAATGAATTTTCCTAATGAACTTTCCCACTTTACAGGTACATGGGTTTTCATAGAAAGTCCAACATCAAAACTTGTCCCACCCACATCTGAAGAAACTAAATTATCAATTCCATATTTTTCAGCAATGAATTTACTTCCAATCGTTCCACCAATAGGACCAGATACCATAGTAGTGATTAATGTTTTATGATAAGGAGAAATTGTTCCACCATAGGTAGTTAAAATTCTCAATGGAGCTGGAACTCTTTTTTCTTGAAATCTTTTAGCAATACTTATTAATTGTTTTCTTGAAGGTTCTGCGGCATACTGTTCAATAATTAGAGCATTAAGTCTTGGAGTTTCACCTCTTACAGGATTATGCTTGCTTGACAAAATAATAGGAATTTCTTTGCCTTTTTCTTTCATTATTTGTTCAGCAATTATTCTTACTTGTAGTTCATGACTTGCATTCATATAAGAACATAACAAACAGACACAAATACAATCAACTCCAATGTCGAGCAATTCCTTAACAGCCTTTTTAACATCATCATCATAAAGAGGGACAAGTTCTTCGCCCCAAAAATTTATTCGCCCTCTTACACCTTTTATTTGTTTCCTTGGTATTAGTGGTTTCGGATGTTCATGTTCTCTTGCATGTAAACGGCCCCCATAATCAAGCCAGATCCAACATTGCAAAGCACGACCAAGTCTAAGTAAATCTTCAAATCCAGCATTGATTATTACTCCGATATTGCTATTACCCTGCCGTTCTAAGAGTCTATTTACCATTGCAGTACCAGAATAAACTAATGCCTCAATAGACTGGCCTGATTCTTCTATTTTCGTATCCCATTGTTCCAATGCATCACTAATAGAATTTAAAATTCCTTCAGATTCATTTTCTGGAGTTGTTTGCGCTTTTCCTACCACGAAAATTCCTTCTTCATCAATAGTGAAAGTATCTGACATAGTACCGCCAGTATCAAAAGCCATGGCCTTTAAATTTCTCATTTTTAATTTTACCTCTATTTTGCAATTTTTTATCTTATTTTATTGCAATAAGTTTATTTTTTTTTAGAGTTAATAAAACTTTTTAGATATTAATCAGAGGATGAAGCAATATATTTCAAACTACTTAAATCTAGATTTGTTTACGAGATAAATTGCGAAAAAAAAAACAAGGAAAAATTGTAATTTAGTTCACTCCAAAAATCTAGGAGAGAAATGTTTATTATAAAATTGGTTCTATTCCAGATTGTACAACTATATGATCATATTAGCCGAATATTTGCAAAAATTCATCAGCTAAACCTTGAACCCATTCAAGCATGCCTGTTATTATTCCAATTAAAATGAAAAAGATAAATAGTGCAAAACCAATTAAAAGAGCATATTCTACTAAATTTCCTCCACTCTCATCATTGAAGAAATCTTTAATTTTCTTTATTATAATTGATATAAATTCTTTAAATTTCATTCTATCATATTTTTCTAAATATAAGTTCTTAAAATAAACGGATTATTTTACATTGAGAGAAAGTAGAGTCCTGTCAATAAGATCAATAATGTCCCTATCTCCTCGCTATATATATTAAAAAAATAAAAAGAAAACTTTTATATACACATTTGTCTTATATTTTCAATGCACAATACAACATCACCTTTTTTAAAAATGGGGTGATATATAGAAACAG
>CAYZTE010000035.1:0-19600 GCA_964481225.1 uncultured archaeon
CCCCCTTGGGGCTCCATTGGAATAAAAACGCCGGTGTGGCTTAGCTGGTTATAAAGTATCAGAAAGCTGCTTGACCAAAGCGCCAGACTCATAATCCTTCTGAAAAATTGGGTCAGACTGGATGTAATCTGGAGGACGAGGGCTCAAATCCCTCCACCGGCACTTTAGAACTTAATATTTTAATTACTCTTCTTTTTTCATTTTTGATTAGAATTTAGATTATTTTTAGTAAAATCTTAAATATATAACAATTATTATGTAATTTACTGCGAATTCAATCAAATCTATATAAAAAACGAATTAGGTGTATAATATGATTAGTAGTATCAATAACAACCTTCCCATATGATAGGGCAAAAGAAATTGCTGAAAAATTTATTGAAGTATCTAAGAAATTTCCTCCAGATAGATCTTTAGAAAAGCCAATCTTACGAATGGCTGCAAGAATAGCTGAAGGTGGCATAGAAACAATATCTATTACAGAAGTTAAGGATGGCAAGTATGATGAATTCATGAAACACGTGACTAAGGTGCAAATGGAATATTTTAACATCGAATGAATAAAATTTAAATCATTTACTTATCTCACTGGAGTAGACGCCATGTCTCTTGTAGGATTAGTAATGCCTGAATGATTATAATTACTTTATTATTCTTTTTTTTTATTTCAACTCACTATTTTTAATTAATTTTTTTAACTCAGCAACTTAAAATAAATTGTTATGGAAAGATTTATTTCTGGAAAAATTTCAGCTGAAGATGTTGCAATTGCAGATAATAATGCTCAATGGTTGGGTGTTCCCTTAATTCATCTTATGGAATGCGCTGGTTATAGTATTGCTGATGAAATTGTAAAAAGATATAAAATAAGTGAAAAATCAACTGTAGTTATATTTTGCGGTTTAGGTAATAATGGTGGAGATGGATTTGTAGTTGCAAGACAATTAGCAGCATTTAATATTAAGTCCTTGGTAATTCTTATTGGAACACCCGAGAAAATAAGAACCCATGCTTCTCGATTCAATTGGGACGTGATTACAAATAAAATAAATTATTTAGTTAAAACAATAATCGTACGTGATTCAACTGAAATTAATAAAATAAAATTGCTGAATAAAGATAAGGAAAATATTGGATTAATTGTAGATGGATTGCTAGGTACAGGAGTAGTTGGAAAAATAAGAGAACCAATTTCGACAGCTATTGATTTGATAAATAAACTAAGAGAAGAAAAGAATATAACCGTTGTATCCATCGATATACCTTCTGGTATGAATCCAAATACGGGTGAGGTTATAGATAAAGCCGTGAAAGCTGATTTGGTTGTAGTTTTGCATCGAATTAAAAAGGGGTTAGATGTAAAAAGCGATTACATGAAAGAGATTATTATAAGATCAATTGGTATTCCTTATGAGGCAATTCTTTTTGTTGGAAAAGGCGATTTAATTCCTTCTTTAAAAGTCAGAAAAGTCGATAATCACAAGGGACAATTTGGTCGGATGCTTGTTATTGGGGGTTCCAAAAATTACTACGGAGCACCGGCATATTCTTCTTTAACGGGCATTAATTTTGGATTAGATTTAGTTATAACATACGTTCCAGAAATAATCGGTGACATAATTCGAAGCTATTCTCCAAATATGATTGTAAGGACAAATCCTGGTAATTGGTTAAATATGAATGCATTTGATGAAATATCAGAGTTAATTGAATGGGCAAATGGAATAGTAATAGGCCCAGGTTTAGGAATGCAAAATGAAACTGAAGAATTATTAGTAAAATTATTGGGTAAACTCAATCAAAAAAAAAAATCATATGTACTTGATGCAGATGCTTTAAAACTAATAAAAAATCATCTTGACTTAATAAAGGCGCAGAAGGTTATTTTAACTCCACACGAAGGAGAATTGAAAATAATGACTGACATTGAATTAACACCATATGATCAACTCGAAGAACGCAGCAAGGCGATATTAAAATTAGCCGCGAAGTTAGACATTAATCTGCTTGTAAAGGGACCATATGATTACATCAGTGATGGAAAAAAATTAAAAATTAATCGTACCGGCTGTCCAGAGATGTCTATTGGTGGTACGGGAGATGTATTAGCTGGATTATGTGCCTGCTTTTTAGCTACAGAGAATAGTCTATTCCATTCTGCGTGTTCTGCAGCCTTTCTTAATGGACTTTTGGGTGAATATTGTAAAAGCAATATAGGAACTCGCTTTACTGCATTGGACATGATTAATAACATTAATAACACTATTAAAAAAGTATTTAATTTTTAATATTTCGAAAAATATAAATTGCTTGAGAATAAATTAAGAGATGTTAGAACGTGAATAAATAATTTGATAAAGATTTATTAATTTTTAATTTATTATATTATTAAATTAGTTTCATGAAAATACAAGTTGAGGTTTAGTTTTAAATTTATGAAATTGCATTTTCAATTTAAAGCTAATTATCAATAAAACAACAAAGGAGATTGATTGAAATTACGCAATTATTTCTTATTAACCAAGATGGAACTACTACTGAAATGACAACTGAAGGTCCTATTAAGAATGTTTTGGAAACAGATCAATGTTATGTTCTCGTAGCAGATGACGTTAGAAAAGTTTATCTGTGGAAGGGAATTAAGAGCAGTGTTAGGTCAAAATTCATTGGAGCAAAAAGATCTCAAGAAATTCGTGGACAAGTTGGCATGCATTATAGTGTAATTCCACTTGATGAAGGTGAAGAAGAGCCTGAATTTATAAAATTGATTGGCGGAAAAACAGAAGCAGGGATTGCAAAAGAGATTATAGCTGAAGAAATAGCTCCACCAACAGTACATCCTTTACGACAACGAAACATTTTTGGAACTCCGGAACCTGCTGAAGGAATGAACATTGCAGGAAGTAGAACAAGCGCAGCTCAGAATGTTGGTCCTTTATATAGAGGTGAAGGATCAATGACAGCTTTGATGCAAGATGAAACTCAAGTAGATTTTCAAGACGTCATGAAAAGATTAGAACAAATACAGATGCCGGCTGGATTTGAAAGAGAATTGATAATTATTGGAAACCAAGCTTATTCCGTTGTTGAAAAGGTACAACAATTCTTAGGTAAAAAACAAGTTACAAAGGAAATCTCAAAAGTTGGCTCTATTCCTGAAGGAATATTTTTTGCTGAAGACTATTCTCCAAGAATTTTGTCAGTAGATGGTAAAATTTTAGCGATTGAATTTCTCAAGCGCACTGATAAACCAACTAAACCAGTAACAGGAAAAAGTAAACGTGAAGTATTGAAAGATCAGATTAAGGAGCAATTAGGACAAAATTAAAATTATTTCTATCTTTTTAATATCAATTATTTAAGTAAAAGTCTCTAAACCTTTTTATCAACATTATTACTTTCTATTGTGATAAAAATTTCAAGATTTAACTAAGAATAAATTAAGACTGTTTATATCTGAAATATAATTTTTTAAGGTTAGATTTTTTAATGTATATTAAATAAAAAAAAAATTTAAATTCATTTCAACCATGAGCTTAACACCAGAAGAGGCGTCATCTCTGAGTAGGTTCCTTGGTTCCATAACAGAATACTCAGACCTCGAAACTTTAGCATTAATCACTCGAGAAGGTTTAAGATTAGCTTTCAGTGCTGTTCCAGGTTATTCGATTGACCCAGACTTATTTTCAAGTCTAAGTGCTGTAGTTGTACAGTCTGGTAACGATGCAGTTAACGCTTTGGGTTATACTAATATGCTTGAAGTCGTTTTACGCGGGGAAAGCGGTTTTATTATACTCAGCGCTGCTGGACGATTCTTTCTTATGGGCGCTTCAAGGCAAATAGCAGATTTAGGAAAAGTGGTAAAAATTTTTAGATACTATTCTTCAGAGATTTCTAAACGTTATCCATTAAATGAATGATAAGCCCGCTCTCTTCTAGAATATTAGCCAGTACTCAAAGATAATCAAAATTTTAAAAAATGGTGCCAAAAAAGTCCTATAAGGATAATATTATAATATTTATAGAAAAAGTAGATAATAAAAATAAGGTTTGAATACTAATCATTTGTGAATAAATAAAATTATTTTGAATTTTTAAATGAGAAAAATGTCAGAGATTAAACTTTTTGTGGATGCAAACTCAGAAATAACGAATAAAGTTGTTATATGTCAATCAAATGCAGATAAGCTTGGAGTAAAAAGTGGAGATTCAATAGAAGTACTAAATTCTGACAATAACTTAAAAAAAACTGTTATTGTAGAAATTTCTGATGACATGTTAGACTTTGCTGGACAATTTTCTAAGAATATTCTTGATGATCTTCAATTTTCCGGCGTAGAATTAACCATACGTCCTGCAGCCACACCAGCAACTCTTCAACCAGGATTAAAGATTCCAAAAGTTCCAGCACCACAACCAGCTCCAGTTCCAACAGCAGGACAACAACCTACATTATCTCCATTACCTACGCCTCCACCATCACCTCAACCAGAAATTCAACCTACTCCTGCTCCAGAACCAACCTTAACACCTCAGCCAATGCCAGCTCCTCAACCACAATTATCCCCTTTACCTAGTCGTCCTCAGGCCCCACCAATGGAAATGCCTCAACCCACCATGGGACAACCTGTAACTGAACCAATTGCTCCAGTCGAACCATTTCCAAATAAAATTAACATAAACGTTTTACAAAATCAAAAGAATGGAATAATTCTTACTCCGATGGTAGATGATAGTATTGAGGGTGGACGGGTTCAACTGAGCCCTAACATACTCCAAAATTTAGGTCTTGGACAGGGAATGTTAATCGCATGGGAAGATCCATTAACAAGAGCAATGGGTTCTGCGAGAATAGATCAAGCTAGCATTAGCGATATTGAAATAAAGATGAGTCTTGATACTTATGAAGATACGAACATACAAGCAGGTCAAGTTGTCGTGTATTCTACAGAACCTCCCATTCAAAAAGCTTCTGAATTAATGTTAGAAGTAGAATCACAACCAAACTTAATGGGATTTTCTTTAGTTAGTCCAAGAACGCAACATACTCTTTCACTTAAGCCAGAGGATATACTCGCTTTTGAAGATGAACTCACAGGAGCAATGGGAGCTGGTAAAGTGGAAGTTTTAGAGTCCGTTCCTGATAATGTCATAATTATTGACAGCGAAGTACTAGAAGCTTCTGGTATAGGTAGTTTTGAAGTAAAGGTGTATAAAAATCAAAGAACGATTATTCCCTTACAAAGTGTTTCACTTGGAATCTCGCCCATCTCCGGAGAAAACATGTGGGAAATTATAAGCACTGCTCGAGAAAATGTAGCCTCTATGAAGGGTTGGATTGCAAATTATATTATCTTCAAGGGGATAAAATTGAGATGGAGTGCTGTAAATATCGCTTGTTCAATTCTAGATACTGTTCCGGATTTAACTGGTGATATTTTTGCGAAGGTTACTCAAAATACTACATTAAATTTAAGCCCGGTTGGGTTAGTTCCTTTTAACGCCATTTTAATAATCGATATAAGCCGTTCGATGATGGCAAGGGATGTACTAGTTGTTAATATAGCCCCTGCTATCGAAGGAATTAAAGCTGCCATGGAATCTAGAGAAATTCAGGAATTCTTAAAACATTTCAAAGATGGAATCATGATACCACGTAGGATTTCAGCAGCATTCGCGGCTGTCTTATTTCTAAGTGAAAAAGTTGGAAGGGGTTTCGGTGAAAAGGTTTCAGTCATACGCTTCGCAGATGATGCACAGATACTTCCTTTTGGAGCCACCTATTACATGGATTCTGCAAGTGGAAAAAAAGGCGTTCTTGAAGATGCTGCAAGGATGATTGTTGACCGTATAGGACATAGCTATGGCCAGGCGACTAATATGGGTGCTGCAGCGGTACAGGCACATCAAGTATTAGATGAATTCCAAAAAATGAACCCTGACCAGCCCACTATGATTGTCTTATTAACCGATGGAATTCCGACGGATGGTGATGCTTTCTTCAATGAAATTAAGAAACTTGCAGATAATCCAAACGTTGTGGTTTATATCGTTGGTTTAGGGAACCCTGATGATGCATTAATGACACGAGCGGCAACATTATGTGGCGGAGAGTATTTTAAACCAGAAGATGCTGGAGAACTGTTGATCTGGTATTCTAAACGAGCACGGGATTTAACGGTAAAATTGAAGGCCCACAAAGAATAAAATATTTTTTTTCTATATACAAGATTCTTTTCTTTTT
This sequence comes from uncultured archaeon, assembly GCA_964481225.1. Lineage (GTDB taxonomy): Archaea > Asgardarchaeota > Lokiarchaeia > Sigyniarchaeales > SOKP01 > Loki-b32. The sequence continues at coordinate 6,245 of CAYZTE010000035.1, forward strand.
GATTTATTTTGAAATTACTAATCATAAAAATAGTCTATATTTTATTGCATTAGAACTTGGACATTTTAGATATTTTCTTACCAAATTTTTTTACTTTTTTGCTTATTGTTTCCCTTATCTTTCTCACTTCTTTAAAAGATTTTCCAAAAAGTTTATCTATCTCCCATTTTTCTGTTTTGATTAAAAAGTTGTGTAATATTTCTCCTATCAAATCAGAATCCATCACAATTATCATATCTGCTTTCTTTAATAAAGCCTCTGTAAGTTTCTTTGGTTTTTGTGATTTGACGTCAATTCCTACTTCTTCCATCAATTTTATTGTCCAAGGATGAATTTCTTTATCTGGTTCTATTCCAGCACTTATAGCTTTAGCATTTTTTGAAAAAAAATTAAAAAAAGCTTCTGCCATTTGGCTCCTACCAGAATTTCCCTTGCAAACAAATAAAATAATGTAGATTCTATTATCCATTTTTAGTAGAGAATTTTTATGATTGTAATATTTTCTTGTAGCATTGTCTTACGCTAGTATGTCCTATGTCTCCACCAGCTCCTTCTCCACCCACGCTATCTCCCGTAATATATAAATTAAAATTACCTTCAATTGTATTTCCAGTTCGTTTATCTTGATGTTGTTCAATATTTACTTCAACACCATCTACCATTTCGAAAAATAATGGTCTTTCATGTAATAAATAATCTTCAATATTAGGAAAGAATCATAGGACAATATCTCGTAATCTCTGATGAATTTTAGTCATTTTAGATTTGTCCTTAATATCTTCAACATTAGTTGGTGTGAAAAATGTCATTAATGATTGTCCTTTAGGAGCAACTTCAGTAGATAAATTGGATGGGATGAAACCAAAAGAAAAGGGATTATCGAAAAATATTATGCCATTTAATTTACTAATTGGTTTAGATAAACAAAAATCTATAGATACTCCCGCGGTTGGTCTTAGATTTTTGCACCTTTCAATAAAATCTTTCTTACACAGATTTTCATCTAAAATTGAAAAGATTTCTTGAATAGGAATTGTTGAAATAACATTTTCAGCTTCTATAACGTTATCATCTACTATTACTCCTCTTGCTTTAGAAGATTCAACAATAATTTTGGAGACCTTCTTATCTAATCTAACTTCACTTTTATTTTCTGTAATTTTTTCGATGAAGTTATTGAAAATTGAGCTCCATCCTCCCCGGGGATAATATACACTTCCTATTTCAAGTACCCTATGGACGTTATGTATTAACTCTCCTGCTGAAGATCTTTCTGGAAAAGGATTCACTTGCAACGTGGAACTTATCATTGTTAAAAACTTGCGTAATTTAGGGGAAATATTTTCCTTTTCAAACCATTCTAATAAAGGCGTATTGTATAATTCAATAAACTGTTGAGTTGTCATTTTCTTGATTTTTATCATAAGCTTTAATGTTTCTAATGTTGGGACCATTTTACTTTTAACAACACTCATGACACCACCTGAGGGAAAAATTGTTTTAGTGCCGTTATTTAGAAACGCCTAGGATGCTCCAGGTTTAATGAATTCAATTGGTTTATTAATCTCATTTAAAGAAATTCCTAAGGCACTCTTTGGACCAAACCTAACTGGATGAGGGCCAAAATCAAGTTTAAAACCATCAATGTCTACTACTCTTGCTCTACCACCAATTTCTTTAGATTTTTCGAGAATTAATACCTTTCCATGTTGAGAAAGTAATGCTCCTATATGCAGACCAGCAATTCCCGCCCCAATTACGATATATTTATATTTTTCATTCATATTTTTTCCTCTACATTAATTCAATATTGGCAACAAAAAAGGCAATTTTTGAATGAATAATAGAAATTTATCTGCTTCTTTTGTTTCTTTATTTATATCTAATATAGATCGATTTCATTAAAATTATTAATAATAATTTTGTTAATAACTATAAGAAAATTATATCCATGAAATACTGTAATTATTAAAAGAAATAGTTTTATATTAAGAAATATGAAAGATGTAAAAATTATTACAATCGATAATCGTGGACGGATAGTTTTACCCTTAGTAACGCGGAAGAATTTAGGACTTACAACAAATTCACAGTTATTATTAGTGAGTGATTCCGAAACAAAAGAAATTAGGATTACCCCTGTTGGAATTTCAGAAAAGGAAAGACCAATAAAGTTCAAGATAACGATGAGTGATGAGCCTGGTTCTTTAGCTAAGATTGCGACTACTTTCGGAGATCTCGGGATATCCTTAATGTATGGTGAGAGTGTAGTAATTGAGAAAGATAAAACGGCAATTTGGACCGTGATCGGTCCAACCCCCAAAAATATCACTCTGGAAGATTTAAAAGAAGAGTTGGTAAAGAAGGGAAAAGCCCTCAAAATTGAGATCATGCCCTTTTATTAAAGTTATTCTTGAGTACTATTGAGTTGAATAAAATAAATAGGTATATTTTATGGCAAAAAAGAAGAAAAAGGCACAAAAGAAAAAGAAACAAGAAGAAGAAGTATCGGAAGTAGAAGAGGTTCAAGGATATTCGTTAGATACGGCATTACATTCAGTGAAAAAAACAGAAACAACCTTACAAACCTTACTAAAAGGAGTATCGGAAGGACAAGGATTTGTGCATCTTAAAAAGGAAGAAGAGGAAAAAGTTTTACCACATCTATCTCATGAATCTAGAAGTAAAATCGCAGAAGAGTTCATGTTAGAAGAAGTCCCTTTATCTCAAAGAGCAACCCAAACGAAACGTCAAAAAACATTAATAGCTCCAAAAACTAAAGAAGAATTTTCAGCACAGGAGGTTAAAAGAACGCCTTCAAAAACTCCTGATCAAGCAAAACCTGCTTCTACTCGCAAACCAAGAATTGAGGTAAAAGCTTCAGTAGTTCAACCTCCAGGTAAAGAACAATCTTTAGAAACTGTTCAAGGCCCCCCACCTACTCCCCCAACTAAGGAGAAAGCGTCTTTTATTAAAAAAGAAAACATATATTTAAAACTTATGGCATTTTTTGAAGATTTAATGAAGAGTTATGGTGAGAGATATGATAGGTGGGAGACTTCTATCTCGAACATCTTAGCTATTCTAAGAAAAATGCGAAAAATTACTAAGAAAAACACGGATGATTTAGTTGTATCAATAAGCAATTTATACAAAACAATTCAAGCAAATCTAGAGCAGTTTAAAATAAAGCGTAATGAAGTTGAAAGAGTTACTGAAGTTGATATAGAATCCATGTCAGGCGAATTTAAAAGAGTCTTGGGATTACTTGAATTACAAATCAAGGAATATCGGTTAAAAAGAGTTACTGATGATTTAATTCATGGATAGGATATTATTAATAAGCATGTTTCGAATTTCTTTAGAATTTTAAAACTTTATCAATTTAAACAAATAGAAATGTCATCTGAAAATCAAGATCAATCACGTCCATTAATTTTGGACATAGGAAATGACAATTTTCGTTTGGGTTGGGCAGGTAATGATTATCCAGATATTATCTCTTCTAGCATATATGTTAATAATACTGATTATTTATTCACATCTGATGTGATAGATGGGCTTGAAGATATTTATATTGGAGAGAAAAATGTTGAGGATCATTTCTTTGGGGATGAAGCGCTAAAATTTTCTAATATCTTGAAAATTCATGAGTTCAAAAAAGAAAACAATTACAATATTTTCATGAAATTCTTTCATTATCATTACAAACAGTTAGAAATAGCTGATGAATTTCAATTTAAACAACCTATCATCATCATTTCCCCTTACTTTATGGCTGAATTAGAAAAAACTAAATTGAGAGACATTTTCTTTAATGTATTCGATTTCCCCTCCATACTTTTTTTACCTGATAGTCAAGGGATCTTATCAACATTACGAAAAACTAGTGCTATTATCATTCATATGGGTGAAGTAAATACTTATATTACTACTTTCCTACATGGGTTCACCAACATCTTGGCACGAGATACATTTCCAATATCAGGAAAAGATCTTACGAATTATCTTTATAATTTACTGTTAACAGGAAAGAGCTCTGGAAAAAAAGTTTATCTTGATAAAAGGATCACTAAAGAGATTAAAGAAAAACTTTCGTTATGTATTTTAGACCCAGGGGGGGAGATAAAACGCATTAAAGATGGCTTCACAAAATATAATAGTAATATTGATTTACCTGATGGGGCAAGCTTAGGAATTAATTCCGAAAGATTTTTGCTTGTTGAACCGTTATTTGATCCATCACTGATTCATATTGATTATATGGGCTTACCTGAGGCGATTGCTAAAGTTGTTCGAACTTGGGAAAGAGAAAATTGGGAGGAGCTATTGTCTAGCATAATACTTGCTGGTGGTGGAAGTTTAATATCAGGGCTAGATAATCGGTTAAAAATTGAAATTTCCAAACACTTTTCTGACAAATTAAAAGATAAAATAAAAGTAATAGGTGCTTCAGGAAGAGAAAATATTGGTTGGGTTGGTGCGAGTTTGCTGTGGGCAAGAGGCAAGATTCAGAACCCCCAATGGATTCAAAACCCTAACCAGAGGGTATAGAATGTATTTTAAGCATAAGAGAATAAAGCTTGGTCAGTGGTGTGGAAATTACCAGCAACTTTGGTACCAGTATTTCGCAATTATTTAAGAAAACAAGATACCGAAATATTTAAAACCCATCACTTCATGGTCTTAATTATTAGGTTTTCCTGCCCTATGAGAGAATCTTTGAGACTAGTCAAAATATCTACAATTTTTCAAGCAAAATCCTTTCTTCCCAATTGTCTTACAACTTAGATTTTGGACATATAGAGTCGATTAAGCTGTAAATAGCCTTTTTTAATTAAAGATAATACTAATTATGATGAAGGAAGTTGAGATAAAGGGGATTTCTCGATTTTCTTATATTTCTAAGGATGTCTAACTAAAATGAAAAAAAAAAGAATAGGAAAAATCAAAAAAAACTTTTTCAAGAAATGTTTAGAGGTTGTAAACAACTGAAATTATTATTTTCTGTACTTTACTTTTGGGATGTAATCCAACCTAAAACATGCAATTAATAAAATCTATCATATTTAGCTATGCTAAAAAAAGAATAGAAAAATGAATAAAAGAAAGTTAAAGAAGATTGGTAAGATATTTATTTATTCTCTTAAAATACTGCTCGAATTCCTCAATTTCAAACGAATCCGTAATGCGATTACTCCACACGTTGCTATATTTGAAATTGTAATCAATATTCTCATCAAAGCGGGTCATGATGATATATGCAGTAAGTTCGGCTAATACTTCATTTTTAGCGTATTCCTCAATATCAAGGGATAAAACTGACTTGGTTATGTGATGTCCTAACTCATGGAAAACAGTATGAGAGGATCTTTCATGAATCACGATCTCTTTTGAAAGAGGGATATACTTTCCTTTCATGCTCTGGTCTTTGAAATCTTTAGTTATTTTAACTTCTGAAAAATTGACTTTAACAAAATTTAGAGCTGTGCCATAATCAATTTCAGCGTTTTTCATGATTACCCTATCAATCTCTTTTAATTCTTTTAGATAATTGCTATATTCTGAAGTTTGGGAGATATCAAACACGTTACCTAATTTAAAGTACCTTAACACTTCTTTAGAGTCTTTATTTTTATCTTGCTCGGTGCTATCTTGTTTATGGGTATCAGATTCTAAAGATTTCACTTTAGAAAAAATAGGAACTAAGACTTTGTACCCTTTCGAATTCTTAAGAACGTAAATGTCTTGCTTTTTCCAATTAAGAAAGCTGTTTAGAATTCCTACAAACTTAGTATCATTTCTTGATTCTGCTTGTGCCAATACTATGAAGATATTTCTAATAGAATATTTATGCATGGTCTTATAGTTGGCAATAATGCCAATAAAATCTTTAATGGTGTGCTTTTCTAAGAACTTTTGATAAAGTTCATGAAGTTGTTGTTTCTCGGTTTCTTTTTGAAGCTTGTACTCCTTTTTCTGATCTGGAGTAAAAGAGTAGTTTCATCATGAGATACTCTCCTAATTATTCCTAAATATTAAGATAGTGAATTTTTTACCATTTTTTTTTTTTAGTTTTTTATCAATTGATTCTTGTATTATTATGAATTAGTCTAAACAAACTCACAAAATAAAAATATTTATATTCTTGTAAAAAATTATTTAATACTGATTCTTATCTAAATAAAATTTTCTAACCGATAAATAAAAAAAGAGGGCTCAAGAAGTTCCTGAAGTTCCACATTAATGAAAAAGCTAACTATACCATGGAAGTGAAAAAGAGATAGTAAAACTAACATATTGTTATAAATGTGGTAAGGCTAGTCCCATAAAACATAGGCATTGTCCATATTGCGGGTCTGATCTTTTTAAGATCTGCAATGAATGTGGTAGAGCTATTCCTAAAGTAGCTAAGCATTGTGCATATTGTGGAGTTAAACTTTTTAAGAAGGAAGAAGTACTTGTTAAAGAGGAAGAAGCACCAACAGAAATTTCTAAAGCAGCGATAACAGAAGAGGTTATTGCGCCAAGAACAGAAAGAGAAGTGAATGAAGTTGTCCCTGTAGTTACAAAAGAAGAAGAATTAAAGTATAACATTTTTATAAGTTATGCTACTGTAGATAGAGATTATTTTCAGATAAAAAAAATAGTAGAAGAGCTAAAAAAATATCCCAAAATCAATCAAGTCTCATATTGGGAAAGAGATAGTAAAGCGAACATTGTAGAATTCATGGAAGAAACTCTAGAGATAAGTAATACTTTTATCCTATTTTGTAGTGAAGATTCTATAAAATCTAAAGCTGTAAAAGATGAATGGCAAGCAGCTTTCCAAATGAGAAAAGAAGGATTAATGAAATTAATTCCTGTATATGAAGAACAAAAGCACATTCCAAAACTTTTATGGCATTTACTTAACGTTATTTATACTAAAGATGATTTTAAAGGATTTATTGATAATCTCTATAATGAGATTATGAGATAATTAAAGTACTATTTCCTTTTTTTTCTACTTTAAATATTAAGCTAATTGGAAATCCTTCATATGCTCTTTTCTAATTATATTTTATTTTTCAACGATATATTAAGATTTTCTTGATTATTACTTATTACTTTAATACTGAAATATCTTGATTAACAATAATTTCGTCTGTTTTTAGAATATTTAATACAAATTTATATTTATTCTTCAGTAAGTTTATAATTAATTATTATACTATTCCGCCTACCAGCAGTCTGGTAAATATCTGAAGTAATTACTATATAGATTTAAATATTTAAGCTTGTTTAATTTTTCAATTGTTTCTGGAACAGCTTTAGTTTTTGATGTACGTATCTTAAGACCAACCATTCGATAATTTTTAACATAATAACAATCCTCTATCCACCCGCAAGTAGTAATATCTTCCTCATATTTTGCTAATGAGAAATTTATTTGTAATTCTTTTTCTAGTTCCTCGAGCGCTATTACATCTTCAGCTTGTAATACGCTCCTGAAATCTTCTTCTTTAGTGTATTCAATATATTTGTTTCCAATTAAGAATTCTTTTGTTACATAATTTCCCTCATTAAAACGTCTCAATATCTCAAGCTTAAACACTCTTGTGGCGTTCGGATCGCCAACATCAGTCAATTTTTTTAAAAGAGGAAATGCTAGATCACTGTGTAATAGTCGTGTGTCGTAATTATGTTCCGCCCAGACTTACAAGTTGCTACAATGCCCCCAAAATTCTATTTCTGGTGATATTTTATTTTCTGTAATTTTTTGCTCATTTTCAGACCATATAAACAGTTCCGCGGCGTCATCAATAGATTCTATATCTTCAAAAGCTTGAAAATAATTAGTTGGAATATTAAGCAACAATGATTTACATTGAATAAATTCTTCTTTATTCACATAAATGATAGTCTTCTCATCTTGAAGAGAAAGAGTTATATACTTATTGATTGTGAATTTATGCATATTAAATTTAATCTGTTTTATTAATTTTAAAGATAACATTACACATTCTTAAATATTTACTCACTCTAAGATTATACTTTATTGATTTAGAAGTGAATGCAAAGTCAATTCTTTTAATCCTTCTCTCCAAAATATTTAGGACTAAATAAAAGACAATGAATAATAAATGGATTAAAGAAAAAGAGATTTAGAAAATAGTAATTAATACAAAAATTTATTATAATAGAGATTTTTATGTTTTATGACAAGACGATTTGAGGACAAGACGATTTAGAAAATAATAATTAATATTAAAATTTATTATAATAGAGATTTTAATGGTATATGACAGTTAGTTTAGAATTCAACTCTAACGTTTCTGAGGGGGATCAAAAAATAGAAGAACACAATAAATCTCATAATTAAAAGAAAAATGGGTTCTTATGGTATATGACAGTTAGTTTAGACGTAAAGAGAGAATTTTTAACTAATTTCCAAAACAGAATTATTATTGCGCGTAAATTGCTTTATGCTGCAAATCACAAATGGGCTTCGAAATTACTTAATAGTTTAAGCTTGGAAATTGAGAAAAATGAATGGTTAGATATTCAAAAAAAGCATCAATTAATAATGATTATATCGAATTCTTGGTGGATATATTTAAATTCCCTCGTGAAAAGAGAAGAAGGCAAAGCTAAAGTTGATTTAATCAGGTATATTGATGCGTATAAACGCCTTTTCTCATTTTTATCTAAATTAGATGATTTTTATCTTTTCAACAATTTCAGTATAAATCTTCTCAAACAGTTTATAAAAATGGAAGATTTATCTCAAACTGGAATTACAAAATTTATTAATTCTTTTTCAGCAAAGCTCCAAGAAAGAGATGAATTTCAAAAATTAATCGAATTGCAAATTTTATTAATATTTTTGAGGAAATCGGTTACTCCATCTGAATTTTTTCATTTAAGCATGGAATCATTAGGGAAGACAATATTTAAATTAGAACCGAGTAAGAGGGCTTTATTCCTCTATATGGTTTTAGAAAATGTTTGTATTAAATATCAACTTATGGAGGATTCCTCGGAATTTGTTAGAAATATTAATAAAATCCTAATTAATAGGCTTACAAGCTATTTAAAAAACGAATTTAGCAGTATTAGTCGAATTACGATTAATGAAAGGAGCTTTAATACAATTCTGGTGGATCTTGAGGATTTAATTTATTATTTGAATGATATTGGGGAAGATTCTTGGATACCTATAATAATAAGAAATGTGTTTTCAAAAATTCATGAATATCAATCATATGGAGACGCTGTAACTTATATTAGAAAGTTTATTGATTTTTCGATTAATAGAAATCGTTTTGAAATTGCATTTGAGATTTATGATTTCTTAGAGGATTTATTCATGTACCAAACAGATCTCTCTTATGATAACATTTTAATAGAATTATGGGTTGAAGCCTGTAAAAAATTTGTTGACATGAAAGAGAGAAAATACTTATTACAATCTTTAGAGAAATTAAATAATCATTTAAAATTACCACAAACAAGTTCTCAGATATTTCATTATTTTTATACCTGTAACTTGTTATGGCAATTTAAATCAATGTTTTTTTCCCTAGAGCTACGAGATTTCTGGAGAATGATGTTTTATAGAGCCTTATTTGAAGAAAAAAATTACAAAATTGCCCTAAAAATAATACCTTATTTAGATAAAGACTTTGGCAAATTAATAACAGATGTTCATTCATTATACAATGAAATAGAACCATTAAAAAGTCAAATTTATTCTTTTGAGGAAGAAGAGAAAACACCAAAATTAACTCATAAAGGTTTTACCATTAGTAAAATTATTTTAAGAATTAATGCTAAGGGTGTGATATCCTTCCAAATGATTTCTGTTGAAAATGAAATGATTGAAGGAACCATTGTTAATGAATTCTGGAATGATACTCAACTCATGGACATCTATAATGAACTTTTTTTCGATGCGGAAAGAAGGAAATATAATTTCAATTTAACTGAATTTGGGGAATTACTGTATATATTTTTACCAAAAACAATCAGAGATATTTTCAAATCATTTAAAATCGAGAGTTTAAACATAATACCACAAATTTATTTTATATTAGGTAATATGACTATTCCTTTTGATCTAATATATGATAATAATTTCTTCTTATTAAAATATTCAAGTGGATATAAAATAGGTGAAATACCACTCAGCGGAATATCTTTTGAACAAGAATCTTCAAGAGAGGCTCTCTCTAAACTACCAGAGGGTGTTTTTAATGTGTTAATAACCGAATCGACAAATTCTACAGGACCTCTTAAATGGAATAAGGAAATAAAAAATAAAGAATTAATATATCCTTTTCCTGCTGGTGCGAATGAGTTAAATTATATAATAAATTTCTTTAATAGTAGAGCAGAAGTAAAGCAAATTAATGCTTTAACAGGTCCTAATTCAACACGAGATAACATATTATCAAACCTGTCTAAAAATGAATATCATATTATTATATTTGTGGGAAATATCTTTTATTCCAAGTGGAGCCCAAAAGACAGCTATTTTCTTGCAAACGACAATGAAGTAATTACATTTAATGAAATAGATAAATCATTAAATCGAAATTTGTCCAAGATTCAGCCGTTTTTGTTTTTTAATGCCCAAATTTTTGATATAGAAGGTCAAAAATTGAAAAATGTGCTTAGAACTTTTGGAGAAATTGTGGCCCAGTTTGATCAAAATAAAATCACTGGGATATTATGTAGGAATTTTCCTCTATTTAACGAAGAGACAAAACAAATTATTTCAAATTTTTATGAAAATTTATTCAAAGATTATAGTCAAGGAGTTTCACTTCTTAAAGCACGTCAACAATGTGTTTCAGAAAGGATGGCAGACGCTGTAGAACAACAAATTAAAGATTCAAGAACAATGGAAGGAATTCAGAGAATAGATTTAAGAAGCAGCTTGGCAGTCTCAAGTTATTTACTTTTCGGGCAACCTTGGAAAAAACTTAATCCTTGAATTTATAACTTTTCATATATAAAAATTTTGAATAAAAAATATTAAAATACAAATAATTTATTATAAATACTAAAAAAAAGTTGATGAAAATTTCCGACCGACTCATAGAATTAAGAGTGGAAAACAAGAGATTAAAGCAGCAAATTCAAAACTTAGAAAATAAAATAATGACCTTAGTTGGAATGGTATCGATTGAATCGTCTGGAGATCCTAATAGAAAAAATGCACTTAACGATCAATTATTAAATTTAATGAATTCAACAAAAGAGCAATTGAATATCGTTACCCCTAAAATTGATGAGTTTTATGCCAGGGAACTGAAAAAAGTTGCTCAAAGAGAAATTCCAGTACTAATAATTACTAATGATAGGGCTGATATTGCAAAACAGTACCGTCCTATCTATGATGATCTGAAAGTAACTCAAGGAATTAGCATTGTAAATACTCCCAACGTGAATATCTTATTACTATTTAACAATGAAGAAGCAGTCTATTCGAGTGGATCCTTGGATAAGGAAGAGCTGTCAACAACAATTCTAATTGTAACAATAATACGAGAGAAGTCAAAATTAAGAGCAATTTCAGAGATTTTCTCTTTAATGCTGCCTACATTCATGAGAAAGTGAATTAAATTTTTTTTTATCTCAATTTCTTTAGTGATTTTGAATTTCTATATTTTGAAAGAATATGAAAAGTGTGTCAATAGGATCCTAACCCATTAAAAGATTGCATGTATAGTAGTAAAAATTATGATTCACCTACAAGATAAACAATGGCTGAAAATAAGAGAGATATAGATTTTAATTCAATATCGAGCATTTTTGGATTAGATTCTGATATCTACAAGGAAACAATGAAATATTTCGAAGAAAGAGCGGTGATGGAAAAGGATTATGAAAATAAATTTGAAAAATGGAAGAAAGTTTTCCATAAAATTTATGGCAAAGAAATTACATCGGAACTTTTTCTAAGGCACTCATATTTTGCCCTAATATTGAAAATTCTAATAATCTGTAAATCAGGTTTAATCAAAAATCAAAGATTTGAAGAAATATACGGAGAATTTGTAAAAAAAGATTTAGATTACGTAAAAATCTTCAATTACAATTACCTTTTTTGGTGTAAGCTTAATAAAGAATTATTCAAAAAAATATATGATCAAATTAAAGGCTCAAAATTTGCCAAACAAGATTTATTCACCAGATTTTATCAACAAATCTTCATCACGAATATTAGACATAAAATTGGAGAATTTTTTACGCCTCTAAACCTAGTCCAAAAAATGATTGATGATTTTTACGGTTTTGGGTCAAAAATATTAGATCCCTCCTGTGGTTCGGGTAGTTTTTTGATAAATATCATAGTAAAAATTCTAGATTCTACCAAATCTCGTTCACTAAAAGCACGAGCCATAGCTAATGTATATGGTTTTGATTTAAATCCATTAGCAATTATGACAGCTAAAGCCAATATCTTTTTATTACTTTTAGAACATTTTAGTGACGATATTAAAGAGTTTTCTAATCTAAATATCTTCTTAATTGATTCTTTATTTCCTGAATCCTATGAAAAAAAATCAAACCTTAATCTTAACAATTTATATAATTCCTTTGATTTAGTGATTGGTAATCCTCCATGGTTAACTTATAAAGATTTAGATGAAAAGCAGTACCAAATAAGAGTTCGAGAATTATCAAACAAGTTAAGTATTAAACCTTCAAGCCAATATATCACGCACATAGAATTAGCTGCTATTTTTTATTATGCCATTCCTTTGAAATTTTTAAAACAGAATGGTAAAATATTTTTTGTAATGCCTAAAAGTGTTTTAAATGGAGACCATTGCCACAAATTCAGAGCATTTTCTTTTTTTAATAAGAATCTAGAGATTTGGGATTTTCCTAAGCATTATTTTTTTAATGTGAATCACATTTGCTTGAAAGCAGAGTATATTGGAAAAGACAATAATATTATGATTCCTGAAAGATATCCAATTAAGACTAAATTATTTAAAAATAAACTGGAATTAAAAGAAGAAACATTTTATTCAAGTGTGAAAATCGAGAATGATGGTGCTAAACTAATATTACCTAAAAAAGAATTAGAAGTATTAAGTAAATTAGAAAAAAGCCCTTATAAAGAAAAGTTCTTTCAGGGTGCTACTCTAGTTCCTCGAGCCTTAGTATTTATTCATATAAATGAAAAACAACAAGAGTTCCTAGTTATTTCTTCTGATTTAGATATTTTATCTCGGGCAAAAAGGCAATGGGAATATAGTTTTCATAATAAAGTAATTGAGCCTAGATTTCAATTTAAAACTTTCTTAAATATCGATCTTATTCCATTCTACATAAAAAGTAAGAAAAATGTGTTTC
>CAYZTE010000036.1:0-10389 GCA_964481225.1 uncultured archaeon
TTTTCGTAGATATAAGGAAACGGTGACATACTTTGAAGGAATCCCTTTTCGATAATTTTTTTCCTCTCTTTTCAAGCATTCAGGGCAAATTGCGAGGTTTAAATCATTCTTAAATTCTTTTCCGCATTCCAAACAGAGATAATTTTGATCTTGATTGAGTTCAATCAATTCATTCACTAATGGTGATATTATGTAGAAAAAGCACATCTAAAAGAAAAATTTCAAGAGATAGAGAAATTACAAATTTTTATACTTGGGATTTTTTAAAATAACTTATTATTCTTTGATAAATTTCATTTAGTGTGAAGTTTCATCCTATGATAAAAAACGTAGGAGTGTTTTAATATAATGAAAGTAGAAAAATCTAGTCAAGATCTTGAAAATGAGGTAATTTATGCGGGACTTTGCATTCACTGTGGATCCTGCAACGCATTTTGTCCTCATATGGATTTCAATCAAGATACAGGAGAGGCTTATGTGGTAGATGAATGTGCTGAAACTGTTGGATTATGTTATAACGCCTGCCCGAGAAGTTTCTTACCAGTATCTGAAATTGAAGAAAAATTATTTGGAAAAACACGCGTTGATTTAGCAGCAGGTGTTTATAATGATATAATTCAAGTGAAATCTAAGAATAAGGATGATATTTTAACCAATCTCGTGGCAGCTGCATTTGAAGCGGGCATTGTAAAGCACATGGTCTTAAGTGAGCCAAAATCTAAGAAACCCCCTGTAGCTTTTCCAGTAGTGGTTGATAATGCGAAAGATGCGAAGAAATACATACCTAAAGCAACGATGGATAATGCGGGACCATTGATTACCGGTATTGGTCAAGCCTATAAAGATTACAAGCGCGATATTGGAATATTAGCGAATCCATGCCATATCCAAGGTTTAGCAAAGATTCTCACCAGCGATTTCAATACTGGTGCTGAAAGAACTTCATTAAGAATAGCATATGCGTGCTCCTCTGGTGGTATGACAGGTTGTAAGTTTTGTACTGACTTCTCTGGAGAATTCTCTGATATTTCCTACTCCCCCTGGGGTGCTCCGAAAGGTTCTGGGGAAGCTTTTTTAATAATTAGAACTGATGTTGGACAACAAGTTGTTGATACCGCCGTTAAGAAGAAACTACTTGAAATTACCGATCCAAATCCGGATTTATCTGAGATGAAGAAATTTCTCAATAAAAAACGCAAAAAGAATTTCTTGACTCTTCTTGGTAAAGATTTAATATCAGCCAAATATTTGGATCTTAATGTTGATGAGTTAAAGGATATTCTTGAAGATTAAATTTTTTTCTTCTTAATTTTTTTTGTTTTCAATTTCTAAAAATAGCAGTTATTTCAAGATCTCATGTCTTTCTATTATAGACCGAGTTAGAGTTTCAAAAATCATTTTATTATTTTCCCCACTCTTTGATGACGTTTCATAGAAATAGTCTAACTTGTATTTTTGTTTAAATTCTTCACCCTGTTCATATTCTATGCTCCTTCGTACATCAGCTAAATCAAGTTTTTCTCCAACAAGAATAAAAACAGGATTAGCGGCATTATCATTAACAATGTTATACCATTCCTCTAAGCTATCAAAACTCGTGCGACGAGTAATATCATAGCAGAGAAGGCATCCAACAGCTCCTCGCGCATAATTAGGTAGAAAGATTCTAAATCTCCTTTCCCCCGCAAAATCCCATATTTGGAGTCTAACTGTTGTAGAATCGCCGATTTGAACATCATAAGTAGCGAGATCTGTCCCAATAGTTATATATTGACCAATATAGAGCCCTGTAAGCAATCTCTGAACCATGGTCGATTTACCGACACCGCCATCGCCTACAATAACGATTTTAAAGAGTAATTTTCGTGAGGACATGATTTTACTTCTAATATCGAGGAATTATTATTATTAATATAACCTTGATCATAATAAATTTTTATTCAAATTTCAATTGTTTTTTTATTTTGTTATTCATTGCTTTAAGATTTTCAATAATCTTTATTTGTAAACTTTTGGGCAGAGATTCCAGAATTTGATTCAATTTTTCATTACTAAAATTATTAATACTCTTGTAAATAAAAGTAAGGAAGATAATTGTTAAAACAGGGGATGTAATGAGAGTAGCAAGAATAAAATGTGGTATAATTATCGGTTCTGACCCTTCACTTCCAGTTCCTGGCAGATTTAATTCCATGCCTGAGACAATATTTAAATTTAAGAGTATTATGAAAATTATGTTGATTACATTGAACAATACGAAGACTAAGAAGTTAGCAATAGAGATCCAGGTATAATATTGTACTTTTAAAAAAGAAATAACATTATTTATGTCCATTGAAGTTTGGTGTTCAGTACAATGAGGTTTTTTATGTTCTGTGCCCTGAAATATGACTTCGATTCTAGCATTTTTCCATAAATCAATAAAGATCCAAGAAAAACCGAAGGTGAATGAAAAAACAAAAATCCCAGTAAAATATGGAAAGTAGTCTGTAATCAAGTGGGGATTGTATAATGATTCCGCTCCTATCCAAAAAATTAATATTAATTGAAATACTGTTGAAAAAAATAATCGGTTTGCGTGTTTTTTCTCTAAACCTAAAGGACTATACAATATCCAGCTGTTTTCAAATTCAGTTCTCCACTTATTTGTATTGATCATTCGAAAAAATAGTGAGAATATAAATGAAATGAGAGGAAACAATAATAGAACTATATTATCCCATATTTGGGAAATGATTAATAAAAATAGGAACATAAATAATACCAAATCGCGTAATAAAATTTCAGAGAATAAGTCTTTTAACGATAAAAAATAATCCTTGTTGTTATTATCATCATTCATTTTTTTATAAAAATAAGCTTAACAATTAAACTTTTATGATTATTAGTTTAAAATTCTTAATTTATGCTTAAATTTTCGCCTAATTTCCGTTAAAAATATTCCAGATCAATCACGTTCGCATCAAGAATGGAAGAAAATCGTTCTACTCCTTAACACTAAAAGTTTAAATTAATGATGTTATTTCACAATATATCGCTTACACATTATAAATAAAGTTAAAATAGTGTAGAAAAAGTGAGCAATGAAAAACTCAAAGCTAAAAAAACTCCTCTTTACGAGACTCACGTAAAACTTGGCGCTCGGATGGTTGATTTTGCTGGTTGGCTAATGCCTGTTCAATTTGAGAGCATCATCAAGGAGCACGAGGCAGTTAGATCAAATGCCGGAGTATTCGATATATCACATATGGGGGAGTTTATTATTGAGGGTAATGATGTCATTCAATTCCTTCAGTATATGATGATCAATGATTTAAATTTATTGGAGGTTTCTAAAGGACAGTACTCTTGCATGTGTTACGAAAATGGAACTGTGGTTGATGATTTGGTTTACTATGAGGAGCAGAAGAATTTTTTTAGAATGATAGTCAATGCCGCCAATGTTGAGAAAGATTTTCAATGGTTAAACAAGCACGTTCAAAATCGAGATGTTAAAATATCAAACGTCTCCACGGAACGATCTCGTCTAGCATTTCAAGGACCAAAAGCAGATGATCTTCTCCAACCACTTGTAGATGTGGATTTATCTAAAATAAATCGATTTTATTTTGCCCATTGCAAGTTAAATAACATGCCAATATTTCTAGCTAGAACTGGCTATACGGGTGAAAGAGGCTTTGAAATTTCTTTTGAAAAAGAATACTCTGAAAAAATTTGGAATGACTTAACCGAAACGGGAGCTACTCCTACAGGTTTAGGGGCAAGGGATTCACTAAGGTTAGAAGCCTGTTATTCATTATACGGTCATGAAATTAGTGATTCAATTACTCCTATTGAAGCGGGACTTAGTTGGCTAGCTAAACCAAAAGAAGGCATTGATTATTTGGGAAAGCATATTCTCATGGAACAAAAATCTAGAGGAACCGAAAGAATATTAGTTAGTTTAAATTTATTAGACAAGGGCATTATGAGAGAAAACTATAAAATTTTTAAAGATAGAAATGAAATTGGATACATCACTTCAGGAGGATATTCTCCAACTCTTAAAAAAACAATAGGTCTAGGACTCGTGAACACTCAATATAGTAAGGTTGACACGGCGTTAGAGATCGAAATACGAAATAAGCTCATGAAAGGAATAGTCGTTTCTACACCGTTTTATCGTAATGTGTAATGAAAATTTGAATGCAGAGAAAAAGTGAAAATTATGGATTATGAATTTCCCAATGATTTAAGATATACATTAACTCACGAATGGGTTAGAATTGAAGATAAAAAAGCTACAGTCGGACTTACTGATTATGCTCAACATCAATTAGGTGATGTTGTCTTCGTCGAACTTCCTGATGTAGGAATGGTGTTAGAAAAGGAAAGTAATGCAGGAGAGATTGAATCAGTAAAAGCTGTAGGAGATCTTATCATGCCATTATCAGGAGAAATCATTGAAATTAATGAGAAACTTAAAGATAATCCAGATCTTGTCAATTCTTCTCCATTCGGAGATGGCTGGATGATAAAAATAGATATAACTAATCCAACTGAAATTGATGATCTTATATCTGTAAAAAAATACATGGAATTAGTTAAAAGCGAAGAACAATAATAATTTTTTTGTTTATTCCATTAATTTATTTTTTATTTTTATAAATGCGAGTTGTCTAAGTTGGATTTTATTCCTCATGATAAAAAAACAATTGCCAAGATGTTGGAGGTAATTGGTGTAAATGCCCTAGAAGATTTATTCCAGGATATCCCTAAGGATTTAATAAAGAAAAATTTAAATTTGCCTCCTGGTTTATCTGAACCCGATCTTATTCATTATTTAGAAAAATTATCCGTAAAAAATAAGATATATTCAAGTTCTTTCTTAGGGGCGGGATGTTATTACCATTACATACCCTCCTTAGTTGATTTCGTTATCTCTCGATCGGAGTTTTATACTTCTTATACACCATATCAAGCTGAAGCAAGCCAAGGATATTTACAAGCCATTTATGAATATCAAACAATAATATCACGACTCACTCAAATGGATGTAGCTAATGCAAGCATGTATGACGGATCAACTGCTCTTGCTGAAGCAGCAATTATGGCAACAATTATTACTAGAAAAAAAACCATTATTTTACTTGATAGAATTCATCCAGAATACGTAGAAGTTGTAAAAACTTATTGTTGGGGCCAAGATATTTTCATCAAAAATGCTTCCGAAGAATCATTATTGGACGAATTAGACGATAATGTGGCCGCAATATTATTTCAAAGTCCGAATTTCTTTGGCGATATTGAAGATATCTCACGATTAGCTGGTAAAGTAAAGAAAAAATTTCCAAATTGTTTATTGATTCAAGTAATGACAGATCCTACCTGCTTAGGCATTTTAAAACCTCCTGGATCGACAGATATAGATATATTTGTTGCTGAGGGGCAATCATTTGGAATAACACGTTCTTTTGGGGGACCGGGTTTAGGAATCTTCACTGCTAAACAGAAATTCTTGAGGAAAATGCCTGGTAGACTTATTGGTAAAACAAAAGAAATTCACGGAGACCGAGAAGGATTTATTCTAACATTGCAAGCAAGAGAACAACACATCCGTCGAGAAAAGGCTAGTTCAAATATCTGTACGAATCAAGCATTATGTTCATTAGCAGCTTTAACATATTTATTAGCATTAGGCAAAACTGGATTAAAAGAAGTTGCCACTCAAAACTTCCAAAAAGCGCATTATTTAAAAGACGAGCTTAGCAAAATTCCGGGTTATGAAATTTTAAATAAAAAACCTACGTATAATGAGTTTTTAGTTAAATGTCCTAATCTTGAATTTCTTACCCAACAATGCAAGCACAGCAAATTGCTTCCACCATTGAAAATCTCGAGATATTATCCTAAAATGAAAGATATTGCATTAGTATGCGTCACTGAACTGAACTCAAAAGATTCAATTGAAAGATTTATTCAAGCAGCTAAAATGGCTTCACACAATAAAAAGGAGGGATAAATGAAATGGATTCAAACTTGAAATTGATATTTGAAAAGGGAAATGAGCAAGATCAAAGAAATTTTATCCCAAAAATGGACGTAGATGCTGTTAATCTTGACAGAATCATCCCTAAGAATCTCCAAAGGACGGATTTACCCATTCCGAATGTTCCAGAAGTTGAAATAGTTCGTCATTTCATCGCATTAAGCCAAAAGAATTATGGAGTTGACACAGGTATGTATCCATTAGGTTCTTGTACGATGAAATATAATCCGAAAGTCAATGAACTCGTTGCTCGTTTATCAGGATTTTCCCAAGCACATCCTCTCCAAAAAGAAAATCAAGGATCTCTTGAGTTGCTATATAATGTTTCAAAGCTACTGGGAGAAATAACGGGAATGGATGCGTTTACACTTCAGCCTGCCGCTGGTGCTCACGGTGAATTAGTGGGGTTGTTAATAATTAAGAAATATTTTGAAAGTAAGGGAATCAAAAAAGAGAAAATAATTGTACCTGATTCAGCTCATGGAACGAACCCTGCATCGGCAAAAATGGCAGGTTTTTCCATAATAGAATTGAAATCAAATGAAAACGGGGAAGTTCCATTGGATCACTTAGAATTTGCAATGCAGGAAGATGATATAGCTGGTATAATGCTAACTAACCCAAATACGCTTGGGCTATTTGATAGACAAATAAATGAAATTACTCGAATTGTTCACGATAATGGAGGCTTATGCTATTATGATGGGGCAAATCTCAATCCCATATTAGGCATTTGTCGTCCAAGAGATATGGGATTTGATATAGTTCATTTGAATTTACATAAAACATTCTCTACACCTCATGGAGGAGGGGGACCGGGTTCAGGTCCTATAGGTGTTATTGATGAACTCACCCCTTTTCTTCCTGAGCCTTGCATAATTTCAACAGATCAAGGTGTAATGTGTCGGGAATCCAATGAAACAACAATAGGAAGGATTAAGGCTTTTTGGGGCAATTTTGGAGTCATTGTACGAGCTTATTGCTACATTTTAGCATTAGGAAAAGAAGGATTAAGGAGAGTTGGACAAATATCAGTGCTAAATGCAAATTATTTAAGAGTCCAACTACAGAAAAAATATGACCTTCCACATGAT
The DNA here is from genome assembly GCA_964481225.1 of uncultured archaeon. Classification (GTDB taxonomy): domain Archaea; phylum Asgardarchaeota; class Lokiarchaeia; order Sigyniarchaeales; family SOKP01; genus Loki-b32. The sequence goes on from CAYZTE010000036.1 coordinate 7,123, forward strand.
AGGATTTGTCAACATGAATTCGTGCTTTCAGATAAAAAAATGCCTAATGAAATTACTACTGAAGATGTTGCTAAAAGGCTTCTTGATTATGGATTACATTCTCCAACCATTTATTTTCCATTAATCGTTGATGGAGCTTTAATGATTGAACCTACTGAAACTGAGTCAAAAGCGTCTTTGGATTATTTCATTGAGGTGATGAATAAAATCTATGAAGAAGCAAAAAGTAATCCAGAAGTTTTAAAAAATGCACCCCATAACACTTCTGTAAAACGCCTTGATGCTGTTCTTGCAGCTAGAAAGCCTATATTACATGATTAATATCAGCAATTAATTAAGTTTTTACACTCTATGTTATTATTATATCTATTTTCGATATAGAAAATAACAGAGAAAAAATGAAATTTAACATGAAATTTTGCCCTAAATGCGATAACCTTCTATACTATAAAGGAAATCATTTTTATTGTAAAATTTGTGGCAATCAATACAAATTAGAAGATGGAGCACTGATTAAAAAGCCTAAAGAAGTCAAGTCAAATACGAATGACATTTCACTCCATGTAGAAGATGATTTTGCAATAAATGAAAATATCTTAAATAATAGAATCAGTAAGATAAAGGATAAAAAATTAAATTATTTACACTTCTTTCCATATCAAGAATTCAGAAAAGATCAAGAAGGAATAATAAAAAAGATTAAGATAGGCTCAACGGAAAAGAATATAATATTATTAATTGCTCCAAATGGAACAGGAAAGACAATTATTGCCCTTAGCGGCCTTATACCTTTAGCAATTGAAAGAGATCTGAAAATTATCTATTTATGCCGGACTCATACCCAAACTTCGAGAGTTATTCGAGAATTAAATAAAATCTCTAAATTCTTAAAGACCGCAAATTTAAACATCAAAATCAATGGGCTATCAATCAGAGGCCGCAATGAAATGTGCCTCAATCAAACACTGCTGAATTTAAATCTCAATCCTCGGGAGGCCATGTCAGTATGCAGAGATTTAAGAAAAAATAGAAACTGCAACCATTTTTTAAATCTATTAAAGAAAAAAAATGACACGGAAAAAGCAATTTTAATTGCTCCCGAAATATTCAATAAACCAGTTGATGCGGAGGTTTTAATAGACCATTGTAAAGAAAAAGATTTATGTCCTTATTTCTTAAGTAAATTTTTATTAGAAGAGATGAGGGTGATAATCTGTAATTATCAATGGATATTCAATCCGTTTATACGAGAAAACTTCATGGAATTCATAGGAAAAGGTTTGAATCAATGTATTTTAGTCATTGATGAGTGCCACAATATTATTGATGTTGCAACAGAAGTTAATTCAGCAAAAATAACACCCTATTCTCTAAGATTATGTCTAAAAGACCTAGAAATGTATAGATCGCCAAATTTAATGCAAGAATTTATTAAGATATTGTTAGAACAATTAAATGAGGAAAAAAACCAACTATTATCTGAAGAAAATCCAGTAAATCCTGGCAATTTTTTAGAATTTATATTTAAAAAATTGGGATTTAGAGATTTGAACGACTTCAAAAACTTTATTGAGGATCTTAATGAGTTTGGAATTTCAATTCAAGAAGAAAAATTGGCTAATGGTGAAATTTCAAGAGATTTTGTTGGTTCTCTAGCAGATTTTTGGATTAAGTGGTTAAAAACTTATTTTTTAGACAATTACTTTTTCTGTTATAATTTAAGAAATATTAAGGGAAGGAAATCAATTTCGCTTGAAATTGTGGCATTGGATCCAAGAGAAATTGCTGTCCCTATCTTGAAAAAAGTGTATACTTGTTTAAATCTTTCTGGTACGGTAAACCCAATTGTCTATAATAAATTAATGGGCTTAAACGAGAGCGGAAAGAGTTATACTGAAATTATTATGGATTCACCATTTGATAAAAAAAATATTAAAGTCATCATAACTGAAGGCGTGGATACAAAGAGAGATAATAGAACTCCGATAATGTTTAAAAAAATGATCAAAAAAATTAATGAAGTGTTATATTGCACACCAGCGAATATTGGAATTTTTTGTGCATCATATCAAATTCTTAAGGGTCTTCTTCAAAATGGAATAAAATCTGTTGTAAGAGAAAACAATAAAGAATTATTCGTTGAAGAATCCGGAAAATCTGCTTCCGAAAACACTTTAATGGTTAAAAATTTTAAATCAATGTCTTCAAATGGTGGTGCAGTGCTATTAGGAGTATGTGGAGGAAGGAATTCTGAAGGTGAAGATTATCCTGGAGATTTTATGAATTCTGTAATCATTGCAGGGTTTCCTTATCATATGCCTACTCCCAGAGTTGAAGCAAAAATAAAGTATTATGATAAAGTATTTACCAAACAGGGATGGAATTTTGCTTATCTCTATCCAGCAATTCAGCGGGCAAATCAAGCTTCAGGTCGCCCTATAAGACAAATATCTGATAAAGGGGCAATAATTTTTATGGATAGCCGGTTTAAAGCAAAATACAAATGGATTTCTGATTGGATAAGAAAAGAATTAGAAATCGTACCTGATAAACATGATTCTATAACTCAGAATCTCTATCCCTTTTGGAACGCAGGATAATCTTGCTTGTTGGTTTAAATTTCAAGAAAATGATCAATACTGAAATTGCTGGAAATATTATCATGAAATACATTGCAATATCATAATTAGAATTAAATGAAGATAATAATAAGCTGAAAAATAATCCTCCTAGAAAGCTCCCTGAAAAAGTACTAGTGTTAGCATACCCCATATAACGTCCTTTATTAGTTGGAGTTGAATTTTGAGCGATGTAAATTATAGTTGCGGACCAGAACATTGCATAGCTAAAAGATATTAAAATTTGGTCAATCAAGAAACCTGCAAAATTTACTGAAAAGATATATCCTAGGACTGCAGCTGCACTTAAGAGATATCCAATCATTAGGAAGTACTTATTGTTTTTTTCCGTAATCACGTGCCCTATTAAAAGCATTAAAGCAATTTGAATTAAGAAATTTAAACCAATCAAAAAGCCTTTCTCAGTGGTCCTTGTCAAGTAAAAGCCCATAATAACTGCCAAAACAGCCATGATCGGTTTCAAACCGAAATTTCTGAAAAATAATCCATAATATATTGATGGGGAAATAGAGTTTTCTTCTTTTAATTCGTTAGATTTATCATTAATATTATCTTTATGGAGATCCAATATCATCATTCTATTTTCCCTAATAAAAAGAACGAAAATCAGATTCATGATAGAAACAAT
>CAYZTE010000036.1:10489-18806 GCA_964481225.1 uncultured archaeon
AAAAAGTTCTATTAATTTCTTAGAAACTATGCTCCACCTAAAATTATTTTTAACCCTCTTATGACAATTCTCCTTAATATTTTCATAAAAGTTTGGATTAAGTAATACATGAGACTTGAGGATCTCATCTGGAATTAAATTAACCCTTTGGAAAACTTCTGTTTCATAAATCGATTCCACTTCTTTAATTTTTTCAGAAATTTCTGCTAACAAAAAGAGAGAAATTAAAGCATCAGCAAATTGAGACGAATCATCCTTTTCAATCAAAATGCCCGTACCAATTTCAGGAAAGCTTCTCATATCAATTATGGATTCTTGAAATCCCCCAACTTTCGTGGCAATTATAGGTATTTTTGAAGCCATGGCTTCCAACGCAATTATACCGAAGGGTTCCCACCTGGATAAAGCACAATATACATCTGCAGCTAAATGTGCTAAATAAAATATTTCAGCAGCTACTCCAAATATGATTCTCAAATTCCTTGGAAATCTTTTAACATGTTGAGCATACAATTTAATTTCATTTAGGCTATAATCAGTAGGTAAAATAAGGAATAGAAATTTCGCATTAGGAACTACTTTAATGACATCTGGGACTGCTTCGAATATCGTTTCGAAACCTTTTTGAGGAGAAATTCTACCAGTTGTTATGACTAAGGGTCCTGATTCATTAAAAGGTTTTATGGTGCCATTTTTTACAAATTGATTTCCATTTGAAATTTCATTTACAGTATCTAAAACCTTCTTCGAATCTATTAAAGGACTCTTGCTTAAATGGGCAATTTTATATTTTAGAAGATAATCTTTTAATTCTTTTCTCGTTATTTCTTTCTGGAAAGGAAGATTTTGCACCTTTCGTAATTCATTTCCTAAGGATTGGATCACTTTCTGATAAATTTCGTCATATTCCCAATCACAACCATCCCATATAAAATCAGACTTAAATTCAATTAATTGTTTACCACAATTAGGGATAATATGTGATATAAGATAAGATTGACTTACTGTAGTGACTAAGTCGCAAACAATTGCACCGATTTGTTCTACTGTAGGAAGAAGAGAATTTTGACTAAATTGATTCACACTTTTAGAGATAGAAAAGGTTTCGTTTAATGTGACTGATCTCAAACCATCCTTAAGTAAAATTTTAATTGGCGTTTGATCAATACCGCAACCATAATAGAAATCCATCCCAAATCTTGGCCAAGTTAGTAAATGGAACGTTATTATTGAAGGTACATTTAATCCCTGCTTAATTAATGCTTGCTTCGATCCGATAAATGGTATAACTACGTGATAATCATGAAGATGAATTACATCTGGTAAATTTTCCTTTTTATTATCAATTAAGAAATCAATATAACAACGCATTCCGATACTAAAAAGACATATTTTTCCATCAAGAGTATCTGGATTGTAAACTACTTTATCATCCAAAAATCTACTCGTGAAAAGATTTTCACCAGACAATAAAATTATGTTAACATTTTTTATTTTTAACTTATAAAAAGAAATATTATAATTAGTTTCTGGTTCATTTAGTCCTAAGATTGAAGGACTTATTTGACCAACACAATTAAATGGTAATTTTTCTACTTCAAAGCTTTTTCCCAAACGATTGATTTGGCCATGAGATGGTATAAAAACGGTGATTTCAAAATCACTTGCAAGATGCTTTGCTTGATTAGCGGGGACTTCTCCAAGACCCCCCACTTTAACAATTCCCGCATATTCAAACGTGAAAATCCAAATATTTTCTTTTTTCTCCTTCAAAGTGTTTCAAGTTTTTAAAAAGCTTTTAAGAGTTGAAGAACTATTAAAATTTTATATATCAGGTATAATCTAATTAAATCTAATTCATTAAAATAAGAATTTTATTAAAACTTAATTAATAGAAAGATTTGTTAGGCTCAATGCTACAAAATTTATAACCAAAATTTAACTAATATTAAAATTTTTGAATTGATATAAATAAAAAAAATGAATGAACAGTGTGCGATACATATGTAAGCTTACAAGGCTCTTCTAAAGATGATAATGTAATATTTGGTAAAAATAGTGATAGATTGGCCTCAGAAGTTCAATTAATTACATATTCTCCACGAAAATCATACTCCAAAGGAGAAGAGGTAAAATGTACTCATATCTCAATTCCCCAAGTGTCTGAAACTAATGCGGTATTATTAAGTCAACCATATTGGATGTGGGGGGCAGAAATGGGTGCTAATGAATATGGGGTTGTCATTGGGAATGAAGCAGTACAGACGAAAGAACTTTTAAAAGAAAAAGGACTTCTTGGCATGGATCTTCTAAGGTTGGGACTTGAACGGGGTAAAACCGCAAAAGAAGCATTGAGTGTGATAACTAGTCTATTAGAAAAGCATGGCCAAGGTGGTCTTCATAATTTAACGGATTGGAATTACCATAATTCATATATCATTGCAGATCCAAGTGAAGCTTTTGTACTAGATACTGCAGGTGATTGGTGGATTGCAGAAATAATCAAAGATTTTCGCTCAATATCAAATCACATATCAATAAGGGGGAAAGGAGATATGAGGAGAGAAGGAATTATCCAACATGCAATTGAAAAAGGGTATTGTAAGGATGATAATGATTTTGACTTTAAAATGATATTTTCTCGTACCCCACTTCCAGAAGAATTCCCTATAACTGATAGAGATGGTTGCTCATTACATCAATTATCTTCAAATAAAGGTAAGATTACATCAGCTTTGATGATGGAATTCTTAAGAGAACATGAAGTTGGGATATGTAGACATACTCGAAAAGATCACTCAGTAGGTTCTCATGTTTCTCTTTTAAGAAAACATAATAAGAAATCGATACACTGGTTCACAGGTTGCACGATTCCTTGCTTAAGTATTTATAAACCATATGTTTTTCCAGCAGAAGAACAAAAGGTTATGGAACCAAGACCTTATTCATCTATAAATCCCAATTGGTTTTGGATAAAACATGCTGAATTTATTCGTTTTTACAAGAAGCGACCTAAAAGAGAAATTCCTGAACGGAGCAATTATTATAAAAAGTTAAGAAATATAGAGAATGAAATGTTAGATCAAATAAATAATCTCATTCTTCAAGAAGAGAACATTTCTGAAGATGAATTTATTAATTCAATCAAAAAAATAAACCATAATAGTTGGAATAAAGCTCTAGAAATGATTAAATGATGTGTGATACACTAGTAGCTTTAGATAATTCTACGAAGGATGGTTCCATTATTTTAGGTAAAAATAGTGATCGTCCTCAAAAAGAGGTTCAGTTAATCGTTTACAACCCTCGTGCTAAATATTCTAAAGGAGAAGAAGTAAAATGTACTTATATTTCAATTCCCCAAGCATTTGAAACTGCTGCGGTATTATTAAGTCAGCCATATTGGATGTGGGGGGCAGAAATGGGTGCTAATGAATTTAATGTTGTAATTGGGAATGAAGCAGTATATACTCATGAACCATTAAAAAATGTTGGACTATTGGGTATGGACTTATTAAGATTAGGCCTTGAGCGAGGGAAAACTGCAGTTGAGGCATTGAATGTAATTACTAATTTATTAGAAAAATATGGGCAAGGTGGAGGGTGTGCTTATGACGATCCGAGTTGGATGTATCATAATTCATTTTTAATTGCAGATTCAAAAGATGCATATGTATTGGAAACTGCAGATAAGTGGTGGATTGCTGAGAAAGTAAAAGATGTAAGATCTATTTCTAACAGCATTTCTATCAGAGGGAAGGGAGATTTCAGGAGAAATGGAATAATTGAACATGCCATTGAAAAGGGATATTGCAAAGATGATGATGATTTTGATTTCACGTCAACTTTTTCTGGATCTCTGATTCCTTCGAGACCTTCGCCTTATTCAAGAGGAGGCAAAGCTACAATATTATTAAAAAAAAATAAAGGTAAAATTACTCCTAATATGATGATGGAATTTTTAAGAGAACACCAAGCTGGCATTTGCATGCACGGTGGTTTTGAATCGACAGGTTCTCAAGTTTCTCACCTAGTTAACAGAACCAAATCAATTCATTGGTTCACAGGAAGCACTCTTCCATGTTTAAGTATATATAAACCATATGTCTTCCCTGTTGAGGAACAGAAATATTTTAAGCCCGGACCTTACACTACAATTAATAATGAATGGTTTTGGAACAAACATACTAAATATATTAGACCTTTTAGCGCCATCTCTGATAATCATGAGAGAAATAATTATATTGCAAAACTGAGCTCAATTGAAAACGATATTTTAAGAAGCACACTAAATATAATTAAGGATAGCAAAATAAATAATGAAGAGTTTATTCATAATATGAACAAAATAAATAAAGAAGCTTGGACTAAAGCTGAAAATATTATTAATTAGTTATAACTTATATCTTTTTTTGTATTATCTATTAGATTCTTCATCTCATTCTTTGTATAATATCCACACATGGGGCTAAAATTTTAATTTTACTAAATGCAACCTTCATTGGTTTATATTAAACGTGATATGGTTCAAAAATCTTTTTTATGTCATCCTCATTTAAAAAAACTTAATAGTTTTGAAACATTTTGTAAAGAATATATTAAATTAGCTATTTTATCGGTATTCTTAAATGTCACTAAATAAATTAGATTTACTCGGCTTGAAAGGAGTTATTTCTAACTACAAAAGAGGTCGGCATACAATACATCAGAAGCACTGTATATTAGTTTTTCCAAATATAAAAACCAGAAAGGATGCCAATAAGCTTATTGGAAGAACGGTCGTTTGGGTTAGTCAAACGGGTAAAGAATTAAGAGGGATTATTACACGAGCTCACGGTAATAACGGTGCCGTGAGAGCACATTTTAAGAAAGCAGGAGTTCCCGGTCAAGCCTTAGGGCAAAAAGTAAAAATTATAAAATAATTAAATTTTGTATTAGACTTATTTTTCTTGGGTGTTATATCCAGATATTATATGATATTAGAATAATATATTCTTTTATTTTACTGAGGAATTTCTACTATTTTGATAAAGCGATTTTTAAAGATCTCTTAAGTCATTAGGTTGGGTTTATAAATTAAAAATGTCAGAACAAATTTGTCGTTTTTGTCAGAGATATGTAAAATTAGCTTACTATTGCGAAGATTGTGGCTCTAATTCTTGTTCTGATTGTTTGAATGAAAAAAAAGTTGATTATTTTGTGTGTCAAGATTGCAAATCAAGAGATATTGAAGTGTCAGAATCAGAAAAACGAAAAAAGTGTAATATCTGTGGTAGTGAAAACATAATTAAAGAACACCAACTCTTAAAATCTTGTCCAAAATGCAATTCTCACAAAATTATTAATATATATGAGAAAAAAGAAGAATTAGAAAAAGAATTTTTAGAATTGATTAAAAACACGCGTTCATTTATTAATCCTCTTAGAGACGCACTTAAAAAATTATACTTGCTTCAACGAAAGATAAAGAATGCGCGAGACCCTCCTATAAAGTGTCATCATTTTCCCAAAATGGAATCAGATTTGTTATCTCTTTTTAAATTATTTATTTATGTACAGAATACCTTATTTGAAAAGATTAACGTTCATTTTCATCAAATAGTTCTGTACAAAGAATATTTTTTTGACATATACGCCCAACCTAACTCTAATATTACGATAATAGAAAGTATATTTGAAAACTTGGTTAGAAGTTATAATTCCATTAATGAATTCATCTCAAGCAACGTGAAAACATTTAACGATAGTATAGAATCCTTTGAAATTAATCTAAAATTCATAAATAAAATTAGTCACTATTTTACATCTTACCTCAAATTTTTAAACCTAGCAGAAAAAGAAAAACCTGTTTATGCAATTCATGCTAAATTAACTAATGGATTAGATACTACTCAAGAGAAGTACAAAAAAGATAAAGGTATTTTATTTATTACTAATTTTGATTTATCATTTGTTCATGAGCATGGCTTAGTTAAGAAAAAGAAAGAATTGATTTTTAAAGCTCCAGTTAATGATCTAACCAGAATAAAAGAGAAAGGGAGAATTATCAAAAAATTATACATTGAATTTGAATATGGTAAATATGAATTTACACTTCCTCCAAAAGCTATTCCAAGGGTAATCGAATATATCCTTATAGCAAGAACTTTTGACGAAACCACTATATTTGATAAAAAGTCCGCGCTGAAGCTTCAAGAAATTGACATTGATATTAATGATTTAGAAAGTTTTATTGAAGAAAGTATTAATTCATTTTTTAGCTTGAAATGCCAATACAATAAGGGTTATGAAAATTTAAATGGTTATAATAATTTTAATCAAAATCCGAATTTTCAACCCAACCAAATGCCAAATATAGCACGGCAAGCTCAACCTCATTTCAACCCTTATCAAAATCAAAATTTTGCGCAAATATGGCCTAAAAATCCTACCACTCCTTACCCTAACAATATAGGCATTCCAAGCACATCTAAATACTTTCCTTCCACGTCTTACCCAGCAAATATGCAAGATTCACCTGATCAACCGCCTTCTGGTATGATTAATTATAGAAATCCTTTAAAACAATATCATCCAATGAACTATGAGGAAAATAACTTTTTTATGCAAAACCTTAATAATCATAATAGGTATCAAAACTATAGTCCCGAAAGACGGCCCTCCTATGATGATATGTTTGAAGAAGATCTTTTAATACCTGGTGAATCGACATTCCAAGAATATAATAGAAATCACTTGTCTAACTTATTTGATCCAAATGAAATTTCACTACGCAAATCCTATAAATACAAAAAGAAGTTATTTAAGTTAGATAAGGAAAAACAGGAAAAAATGGAAGAGTTAGAAAAGGAGAGATATAGTCTTAAAGCAACATTGAAAAAACTTGAAGCAAAATTTGATGAAGGATTAATTGCTGAAAAAGATTATTTTAAAACATATAGGAATTTACATAAAGAAATTTATTTAATTGACAAGAAGATTCAATATCTACGAGAAAGTTTAGAAGAACTAGAATCCATAAAACAAAATAGCAGAAGTTTTGATAGAAAAAGATATTATACATAAATCTTGATTCGGTATATTTTATGCAGAATCTGCATATTTTATATAATCTTAATTTATATTCTTTTAACTCTTATACATCTTATGGATAAGGAAGAACTCTTCACGACAGTAGTAGGTAGTTGGCCCCTTAGCAATTCCTTAAAAAGTATGTCAAGGATTTTCAATGATCTAATTAATTTAGGGATTGACTATCCTTGCTATCCACAATTAATTTCCATGACAGATCAATTTTTAATACCACTAGCAGAAAATATTACTCAATTAGAACATATTGATAAAAGATTTTACTTAAATGATGATTTTAAAATCCCAAAACAAGCATTTGCTTTAGAATATGGAGAATTTATTAAAGATTTTTTAAATGGGCATCCTAATCTTAGGGAATTGATCAAAGGGACTAAAGCTTGCTTAACTGGTCCATTTACTTTAGCTTGCGAAATAATCTTGAATGATAAGCTTGCTAAAGGCATAAGACCAGTAATGTTTGAAGAACCGCGAGCCGTAATGGTGGATTGGATCGTTGATAAACTCGCAGAAATAATGAAGCAAATAGGAATGGCCTATAATGATATGGGAATTAATATCATTTCTATGGATGAACCCATATTAGGTCTTTTAGTAGGTAGAAGAGTGTTGTTCCATTCTGAGGATTTTATGATAAAGATTTTAAATAAAGCCATATCAGGAATAAAAGATTTGCCTTCAATTCACGTGTGTGGAAGAATAAGCCCCAAACTGCGCGATCTTCTCCTTCAAACAGATGTAAGAATATTAGATCATGAATTTAGAACTAATGAGCAAAATTTTGAAATTTATAGAAAAGAACATTTAGAGAAATCAGAAAAATTATTGGCACTAGGAACTGTTGAATCAAAATTTTTACCAATAAAAAATAAACCGATCGATGATTATGTTGAAAAAATCGAATTCCTAAAAAAATATATAAAAGAGGGCATAAATAGATACGGAAGGAAAAATTTAATCATTAAACCAGATTGCGGATTCCTTCCCTTAAAAGATTCCTTCGGTGAAGAAGTCGGCTATGAAATAGCAATAAAAAAAGTAAAAAACATGATCCAGGCGTTAAAAGATTTTAACTAATTAGCCAAATTAATGAAATTGAAATTACTTTATTGCAAATAAGTATTAATTTGAAAAAATTTATGTAAATTTATATTGTACAGCGATTTTTATTCAACTAATAAAATAAGAATAAGAACAAATTACGAACGTGATTATTTTGTACCAGACA
>CAYZTE010000037.1:0-6067 GCA_964481225.1 uncultured archaeon
GATTTGTTCTAAGAATCTTCGTGTCCCTGCGAATGGCGTTATATCGTAATAGGTATAATCTCCTGTATAAAGAAACCTAAAATCATTAACTTTTGCCACCATCATCAAGGCACCAGGCATGTGTCCTGCATGAAAAAAAGAGAGAAAACAATTTTTTTCTTTAAAATCTATTTTAGTGCCATTTTCGACATAAATAATATTTTTAATGATATTTCTATATTCTTCTTCTTCAATTTCGTTATGGTTTTCTTGTTTTAAAAAATTTGAATCTCTGAGTAGATATAAATCTAAAGTTATACGAGAACATAAAATTGGAACATCAGGAAAAAGTTTAATTAGTTCTTTCAGGCCAGAAATATGATCATAATGACTATGAGATATAAATATGACATCAATTTTTGGATTCTTAGGGAGGTCATCTAAAGTAACTTCATCCGAATCTTCAACTTTAATTGCTTTTCTCTTTTTCTCTTCTTCTAAAAGATTTTGGGGTAAATTCTGAAGATATTCTTCAATATATCGGAAATCTCCTTCTTTTTCTTCATCTTTCTCAGAAAGTCCACAATCTAATAAGATATTGAGTTTTCCTAAGCCAAGGATATGACAATTATGATTTGGTTTTAGAATTATGGGATAAATTGTTACTCTCATTTTATCCTGATTAATATCTTCATCTATAAGAGATATATTAGTGAAATAGTTCTCATTATATCTTTTTTCGACTTTATCAATGGCAATTGAGATATCACTTTTTCCCACTGGAATGCCAGTGATATAAAAATACCATCCATATTTCTTAACGAGAGTCTCTAAATTTTCATACATTTCATCTCCTATAAGAGACTTAATGACAATGACTTTTTCTTTTTGGTAATAAATTACTTTTCTAATTCCTTTTTTTTCTTCTATTGGAATTAATTCATTATTAAAAAAGAAATCGTTGAGAACATCCTTTACAGGGCTTTGAGGTAAATTTTCTGATTTGATTAATTTTAAATAATGTCTATATTCTTTTGTGTGATAAAGTGCACGCATGTTTTCCTTTTGTTTTAGTGGAATGATTAATTCTTCATATCGGAACTCCTCTTTACTAATTGTTTTCTCTTCTTTTTTTATATCTTTTTTTTTCGATTTCTTCTTCTTGGACTTAATCTCCTCCTTGTCTGTTTCAGATATAAAAAAAAACCATCCGTAATTTCTAATTAATTTATCCCGATTTATTATTATATCTTTTCCTATAGATGTAACCACGATGATAATTCTATCGTTATCAGAGTACACAATTTTTGAAATAGATTTTTTAGTTTTGTTTGATATTATTCTATCTTTAAAAAATAAATGATTGAGAACATCATCTATTTTCTTCTGAGGAATTTTATTATCTTCCATTAATTTCAGTTTAGCCTTGTAAGACTTAATCTTGTATGAAGAGCTTAATTTTTGTCTCTTTTCAAGTAGAATGGTCTTATCTGAAAATTTAAATTCCTCATTAATCATTATTTTTTACAAGAGTCCTTTAAAAAAAATAGTTTCGGTTTTTTAGCATTACGGAATTTAATCTATTAATGGTGATGATTATGAGAAGAATCTGTAAACATGTATTTAACTCCTTTTTTAAGAGGAGACATTTTTCTTAATCTTTCTATTACTTGGGGCAATTTTTTCAGGAAATAATTAATGTCCTCCTCGGTTGTAAATCTGCCTATTGAAACTCTTAATGAACCATGAGCTTCTTCAGGCTTTAATCCTATTGCTAATAATACATGACTAGGATCTAAAGATTTTGATGAACATGCTGAACCAGTGGAAGTTGCAATTCCTTCCATATCCAAATCTAACACGATTGACTCACCTTCTATATATCTAAATCCTAAATTTACATTATTTGGAAGTCTTTGAGTAGGATGCCCATTGAGATAAGAATCTTCAATATTTTCTATTACCCACTTTATAATTTTATCCCTCAATTTTATTTGTCGTTGTGCTTCCATTTTCATTTCTTCTTTTGCAATCTCAGCAGCTTTAGCGAAACCAGCTATCCCCGGAACATTAACGGTACTCGGTCTCATATCCCTTTCATGACCTCCACCATACATGATCGGCTCAATAAATTTACCCCAACCTTCCCTTATCCCTTTATTTCGTATGTATAACATCCCTACTCCCTTAGGACCGTATAATTTGTGCGCAGAAGCAGATAATAAATCAATGTTCATCTCGTTTACATCAATGGGAACCTTTCCAAAAGCTTGAACTGCATCTGTATGAAAAATAACATTATACCTTTTAGCTATTGCCCCGATTTCTTTAATAGGTTGGATTGTTCCGATTTCATTGTTAGCAAACATAATGCTTATGAGAATTGTATTTGTAGTTATAGCACTCTCTAATTCTTCAAGATTTATTAATCCAGAATTATCCACAGATAAAACTGTTACTTCAAACCCTCTTTTCTCTAATTGCTTAAAGGGATTTTCTACAGCATAATGTTCGATTGCTGAGGTAATGACGTGATTTCCCCTATCGATACATTTTGAGGTAACCCCTAAAATAGCAATATTGTCAGATTCAGTTCCAGATGAAGTAAAGAAAATCTCATCGCGTTCCGCATTAATTAATGAAGCAACTTTCTCTCGTGATTTGACTAAAATTTGAGCTGCTTTCTGCCCAATTGAATGTAGACTCATAGTATTTCCATAATTTTCTTTAAAATGTTTGTTTATCTCTTCAATAACACGGGGATCCATCGGGGTTGTAGCAGCATTATCCAAATAGACATATTTTGAATCATTCATATTCATTCTATAGATGTGAATTTAGGTTATTCTAATTAAATATTTATCAAACTTAAATTATTAATTCTTTTGATTAGATTTTAAAAATAAAGTTAATTTTACATAAATTAAGAATTACCTTAACCAATCGAAAAATGTAAATGAATTTCTCCCGAAATTATACGGAGAGAAATGGTGATCTAAAACTCATGAAACTTATGTGGGGCATAACTGGTACTGGTTATCTTCTTCAAGAATCAATAGATTTAATGAAAGATTTACAACAGAATCATAATGTAGATTTGACTGTAATTTTATCAAAAGAAGGAGCCGCTGTGGTTAAATGGTATAAAAAGTGGTTGGCATTAACAGAAACGGTAAAAAAGGTTAAGGTAGAAAAAACACCCAATATTCCGTTTTATGCTGGACCTTTACAACTTGGGCAATATGACGTATTTTTAGTCTGCCCTGTCTCAGCCAATACCGTTGCTAAAATCGTGCACGGAATAGCAGATTCATTAATTACTAATTGTGTAGCTCAAGCAATCAAAGGAGGCATGATAGTACATCTTTTTCCATCAGACCAAGATTTAGAACCAATTTTTACATCTAGACCTAATGGGAGCTCCTTAATTTTAAAAATAAGAGATATTGAGCTAAATAATATAGAAAAATTAAAAAAAATGGAAGGAATCGTAGCGATTCCTGAATTCTCTAAAATAAAAGACATTATTTTGAGTCAAATTGAAAAAATACAGTAAAATTAAGTATTTGAAATACGATATCAAAATTAGAGAAATAATATAATTATATCTAAATGAAACCACAAAAATTAATAACTAAAGCTATAAAAGAGCTAAAAGAAAGTATCCCTGCACTTGGCGGGGGTAAAAATAATTACAATATTACTGAATTACCAAGTAAGAAAAACGCTGTTGTTAATCTAACTTTCAATAAAAAGCCATTAAACTTTCCTAAGGAATTTATTATAAAAATCTTCAATACTCAAAACATCGTGCACGAATATAATATATTAATAAGATTAAGAAATCAAAATTTTCATGTCCCTAACATATTATTATTAAAAAAATCCTATCTAGTCCTTGAAAAAGTTAATGGGGTTAATTTATGTGATTTTATCAATGAAAACTTAAAAAAAGTAGAATGTTTAGAAGATTTGGATTTAGATTTAAGAAATAAGATGATTCAGAGTATTGAAAAGCTTGCTGAATGGCTTTCTCTATTACATGAAAAAAATATTGTCAGGAAAAAAGAGTTATCAGAGCTTTTTGTATTAAATAAAGGGGATACACGATTAAAAGATTTTATCATAGATTTTTCGAACGAAACTTTATATGGAGTTGATTTTGAAGATGCTTATGAGGGAAGTCATATTGACGATTTAGCATGGATATGTTGTTCTCTTTTAGATACTGACCCAGGAATTTTTGAAATGGAGGAACCGAAGCATAAAATTGACCTGATAAATATTTTTTTGAAAAAATATTATCATACAAGCTCGTCCTTTCAATTTGATTTTAATTATTTAGCAGAAAAAATAATAGAGGATTTAAATACTGTAATAGTAAGAAGGGGTATTCCCTTTGGTCTGATCAGTAAAGCCAAATTTATTGAGGATATTTCAAAAGAAATTTAATCTAATTTTAAAATTTCTAAAAATCAAAATTTAATAATCTGTACCCTATTATTTTATAAAATTTCATTAAACTTATTTTAAAGGAGAACTGAATATGAGTCTTACCGATGCGAAATCATCATTAAAAAAAATACTTTCCATTATTGAAGAGCTCAATGGATTAAATAGTGATTCAATTCCAAAGTTACAAACTCAACCTACAAATATTCTTGAATACATTGAAAAACTTGAAGAAGAAAAGGCTAATAATTTAAGAACAATTGAGTCTAACGACGACGAGATTAATTCTTTAAAGAACAAGATTTCTCAAGATCAAAGAGATATTGCTACATTAGAAGAGAATAACTTGGAGCTAACAAATGAGCGTCAAAGTCTTTTAGATAAGATTCAGGCTGCGCAAAATGAATTAAATGAAACTCAAGGAAAAATTACTGCGAAAAAAGAAGAACTTGAGACACGAAATAAACGATTAGAAGAATTAGAAACCAGAATTGTCGAATTAAAAGACGTCCAAGAGAAATTCGACAATAAAATGAAAGAGATTGAAACTCAGCTTCAAGAGGAGTATAACAAAAAGGAGAAATATAGTAGCTCATTCGCAACTCATATAACTGCTATGAAATCTTTGATAAAAGCAGGTTATATTCAATCCGCACAATTAAAGCTTATTAAAGCACTACAACCTAATACAACTCTAGAATTAAAGGGGATAGTCCAAGCCATGGGTCTAAGGGAAGATGTAGCAAAAAATATCCTGCAGAAAATGGTCAATCAAAATGGACCTATTGAATATGATGAGGCAGGAGGAACCGTAACACTAAAAGGAGAGGTTGATTTCTAATGAGCTCACAAGAAATTTTATCCTTAATCGAGCAGTTCGAAACTGCTTTTGATACCTATTGGCAAGTACTACAAAGAAATAATGAAGAAGTCCTTTCTCAATTAAAATCAGCTTGGCGTAGCATGCAAACAGAACAGAAAGAAGGTGAAACTATAAAAGAAAAATTGTCAGCACAAAATTCAGAATTAACAGATTTAAGGACAAAATCGGAGGAATTGGATAAGACTATTGAGGGATTAAAAGCAAAAAAAGATGAGTTAACTTCGAAAATTTCCGAACTTACAAATACCTTAGAAACTACAATAAATGACCTTAAAACTCCTCAGTTTGAATTGGATAGTCTATTAGGTAAACTAGATGCTGTAAATGAGAAAATTGCTGCTAAAGATTCTGAAAAAACATCATTAGACCAGAAAAAGGTTGAAAATGAGAACCGAGAAGTAGAGTTAAGAGATTCACATCAAAAGAAGATGGACGATTTGGAAAAGCAGATAGCTCAGATGAGAAATCAAAATTTCTTCACTTCCTTCTTGCTTGAACATTCTGATGAAGAAATAATAGAAACCTCAATTTTAGCGACTATAATGGAAAAGGGATCTGCTAAGCTTGACGATTTAAAGAAACTTCTTGATGTTCCTCCAATAATGGCAGTCAGAACTATAAAACAACTTGCTGTGAAAGGAATTCTTAATCTTGATGAGAATACAAATACAGTAACTTTACCGTAAATTGGTTATTTTTTTTATTTCTTAAATTATTTTTTCTATTTTTCTATTTTTGAATTTGTCTATGCTA
>CAYZTE010000037.1:6167-8216 GCA_964481225.1 uncultured archaeon
ATCTTTTTCTGAAATAAGTGGGTATGATCTTTACTGTATATATTCTTTCTACTCCAATTAAATAAGGCTATTAATTTGTCCAAAAATTTTGCGCTAAATTTCGCCTTTTTTCCCATAATTCGTTCTTCCTAACAAAACCTATAATTCCAGCGCCCTTATCAGCATCTTTAATTTTCCAAAACCCACTAACAGCTCCAGTTAATGCCGCGGACATAACTTCAAAACCTTGTGCTGTATAAAGATCACATTCAACACCACGATTAATTATAAACTTTAGTTGTCGTAATCCTTGTTGATTTTTAGATTTTAATACTTCAAGTAACTTTTCTACCTCAGTATCAAGTTGATCATAGGGAACCACACGATTCCAAAGGTTCCATTCTACTGCTCGGCGTCCTGAATGTAGAGCACCTATTAAGTTTATTTCTTTAGCTCTACGCCTTCCAATGAGACGAGCTAATCGTGTAGTACCACCCCAACCAGGAGTAATTCCAACATCTACTTCTGGCATCCCCCATTTAGAGCGCTCTGTAGCAATTACAAAATCACAAGCCATTGTTATCTCTAAACCACCACCGACAGCATAACCATCAACCGCAGCGATTGTAACCTTATCTAACTCTTCAAGCTGATTTGCCATATTTTGATAATATCTTGCTCTACGTGTAATACCATTCGCATCACCCCATTTCATCATCTCAGTTATGTCATCACCAACACTGAAATTATTTCCCGCACCTTTAATTACGAGAAATTTTAGCTTTTTCGATTGACGTACTGTTTCTATTGCTGCAACTAATTCATCAGAAAGTCGCATACTCAGAGCATTTAAAACTTTAGGTCGATTCAGTATGATCCATGCTACTTTTTCTTTTTCTTCATAAATTAATTGTTTGAATTCCATAAATGACAATTATACAAACTTATATTAAAAACTTAACTTTTGCCTTTTACCTTTTTAATTTTTACGATTATGGAAAAAGGAACTGAAATTAACTTGTCTTGCTAATTCTCAATAAAAGTTTTAAATTAATAGAAATCTTCTTATATATTATTTTAAAAAATTCCTATAGCGAGATTTTATACTATCTAAATTATAAAAATTAAAATGAGGAGTTATAGAAAAAATGGTTAGTAAAGAAATGGAAAATGTAATTAAATTGATGAAAGATTTTTCTTCTAAGATGGAAATGACTGTAGAAGCACAAAGAGACGGATTGAATCAATTGGCTTCAATGGTAAAGCTTCCTAAAGATGTGAAATGTGAACCTGTAGATGCAGGAGGAGTGCCAGCCGAATGGGTTTCAACACCTGATATTAACAATCACCACGTAATTTTAGATTTACATGGTGGCTATTATGTTGCAGGTGGTATAGAAATAGAGCGTCCTTTTTGTGCTGATATTAGTAGAGCATCCAAATGCCGAGTTTTGACTATTGATTATCGACTTGCTCCAGAACATCCATTTCCTGCTGCATTAGAAGATGCTACTGCAGCGTACCGCTGGCTTATCAACACTCAAGGAATTGATCCAAAAAATTTGGTAATTGAAGGGCTTTCTGCTGGAGGAGGATTAACTGTAGCTTGCCTATTAAAGTTACGAGATGATGGCGATCCCTTACCAGCCGCAGCAATTTCCCTCTGTCCTTATACTGATTTAACACTAAAGGGCGAATCATATGAAAAAAATGCAGATTTAGATTGGATATCATATGAAGCAAGTGAATTCAATGCTCCTCTCTATGTAGGTGGAGTAGATCCTCGGAATCCTTTAGTATCTCCTATATATGGAGATTTTCATGGATTACCTCCTATATTAATCCAGGTCGGGACTTCAGAAGTGCTTCTCGATGATTCTATTCGCTTAGCAGAACGTGCTAAAGCAGCAGCTGTAGATGTAACTTTGGATATTTGGGAAGGAATGGTTCATGGATTTCAAATATTTTCCGCCTTCGCGCCAGAAAGTAGGGAAGCTATAAAAAAGATGAGCGAATTTATTAATAAATTCTTAAAATGACTAGATAAAGCGTAAAAACGATAAGTAATAA
>CAYZTE010000037.1:8316-18766 GCA_964481225.1 uncultured archaeon
AAGAATTCACTATTTAAATACTTTAGAGCGTTATGTACAGACAAACATAACATTCTTTTTTAATAAATGCATAAAAAAAAACCAAGTTATGAAAGTTTTTTATTAATGATATTACAGAAACATGGATTCTTAACATCAAAACAGAAAAAGATACTTTCCATTTCCTTTATAATATCAATTTCAATGTTGATAGGAATTTCTACTAGTTTTGATATTATAAACTCCAAAAATCGTATAATTTTAGCGACAACTACTTCTACATATGATTCAGGATTGTTGGATTATTTACTTCCTACTTTTGAAAGAAAATCAGGGATTTCTGTTGATGTTTTATCGGTTGGTACTGGTTATGCATTAGAAACTGGCAGACGAGGAGATGCTGATGTTTTACTTGTTCATTCGAGAACTAGAGAAGATGCATTCGTATCTAATGGATTTGGTATTCACCGAGTGTGTATTATGTATAATGATTTTATCTTGATCGGCCCATCAAATGATCCAGCTAGCATACAAGCAGAAAACATTACAATAGCAATGACAAAATTGAAAAATGCTGGAGAATTAGGATTAATAAAATTTTATTCTAGAGGAGATGGTTCTGGAACACATTCAAAGGAATTAAGCTTATGGGAGCTCGTTAATTTTATTCCAAATTCAGGAATTGATAATTGGTACTATGAAACAGGCACAGGAATGGGTATTACCTTAATAATTTCTGATGAGAAGAATGGGTATACTTTAATAGATAGAGGTACCTGGCTCTCGGCAAAAGATTCTGTTGATTTGATATTATTAGTTGAAGGTGAAGAAATTTTACTCAATCCATATGGAGCAATATTAATAAATCCAGAAACTCTTGCTGTTAGATACGATTTTGCGTTAGAATTTGTGGCATTTCTTACTTCAGAGGAAGGTCAAGGATTAATTGCTTCTTATAGATTAAATAATGAAACTCTGTTCAATCCATGCTTTGGGCATTGTAATGAAACTCATAGCTGTAGAACAACTGAAACCGAAATTGAATTCTGGAAAGAGCACAATGGGGGTTACATTGGTTAACTAAATATTATTAAAAGTGAAAATTAAAGGAGGTAAAATTCTTGGCAAATGAATTTATTGAGGGAATTGTCGAGGCTTTCATCTTGCTTTTTTCATTTGATCCTGAGGTTTGGGGGATAATAGCTCTTTCATTGCGAGTTTCTGGAACTGCTATTTTTGTTGCTATATTATTTTCTTTACCAATTGGTTCTTATTTAGCCCTACGTGACTTTCGCGGAAAAAAAGCAATAACTAATTTAATTAACACGTTTATGGGCTTTCCTCCTGTTGTAATGGGATTATTAGTTTTTTTATTATTATCAAAGAGCGGTCCGTTAGGAGACTTGGGGTTATTATATTCTCCTACTGCTATGATAATTGCCCAACTTTTTCTTGCTATACCGATTATAATCGGGACATCTAAAGCTGCAATTGAAAGTGTTGATCCTAACTTAAAAGAAACAATTTTAACATTAGGTGCAAATGAAAGACAATTGTGGTGGGAATTAATTAAAGAATCAAAAAAATCAATAATAGCAGGTGTTTTAGTAGCTTTTGGTCAGGCAATATCTGAAGTTGGAGCTGTTATGATTGTGGGAGGAAATATCCGTTGGCATACTAGAACATTTACTACTTCAATAGTATTACAAACTCGAATGGGCGAATTTGGAATGGCAATTGCGTTAGGGTTAATTTTAATCATTATTTCATTCGCATTGAATTATATTTTAACACATTTACAAGTAAAAGGTTGATAAATTGAATTTAATTGAAGTTCAAAAGATTTCAAAAGATTTCATTAAGGAAGATGGTTCAGTTCAGAATGTATTATCTAATATCAGTTTCACTGTTAAAAAGGGGGAATGTTTTACGATTATTGGCCCAAACGGGAGTGGAAAAACAACTATATTAAGAATTTTAGGGCTACTTGAAAATCCTTCACAGGGTAAAATATTCTATCGTGGAAATGAAATTACAAATTTATCAGGAAAAGATAAAATTAATTTTAGAAGAAGGATATCCTTTGTTAGACAGAAACCCGTTGTTATAAATTCCTCTGTAATTAATAATATTGCTTATGGATTGAAAGTTCGTGGGATTCAAGAACGAGAAATTCAACAAAAGACAAAGAAAATAATAGAAATCATTGGATTAACAGGTTTAGAAAATAAGAAAGCAAGATCTTTATCTGGAGGGGAAATGCAACGAGTTGCAATCGCTATGAATTTTATAATTGACCCTGAAATCTATTTGTTGGATGAAGTTTCAGCTAACTTAGATCCTAAGAACATTGCATTATTAGAAGAGTTTATTAATCATATAAAAGAAGATAAGGAAAAAACAATAATTATGAGTACTCATGATAGATTGGAGGCAATTAAGTTTGCTGATCGTATAGCCGTTTTGAATGATGGAAGATTTACTCAAATTGGAACTCCTAATGAAATTTTTACATCACCTAAGGATGAATTTTCAGCTTTATTTGTGGGATATGAGAATGTCTTTTCTGGTATTGCGAAAATTGATGAGTTATCAGGATTAAACCAAATAAAAATAAATGATTTTATTATTACTGCTTCAAGTCAAGTAGAAGGTGAAGTAAAAGTTTGCATCCGACCAGAAAGTATTGGAATCGTTAAAGAACCGCCTAAAAATGTCAGTTATAGAAATACATTTAAAGGTCATATAAAAAATATTCGGGATCTAGGAAATATTTGCCATCTAATTGTTAAATGTGAATCTGAGAAGTTTTTAATAACAATTACCGAACTTTCAAAAGAGAAATTACGATTAAAAATAGATTCTGAAGTATTTATCAATTTTAAGGCAACAGATGTTAAGTTGTTATAAATATTTCAAAGGATTTATAATCCTAAATCTATTAACACACCAAAATTGATATTTTAAATCACCTAAATTCCTAAATAGACTTTTCTTATTCGAGGTTCTCTTTCTAATTCTTCTTTTGTTCCTCTTATTTCAATGGTTCCTTCTTCAAGTACATTAATTTTATCTGCAACATTCATTGCTAAAGCTACATCCTGTTCGACCAATAAAGTGGTTGTTCCTTCTTGCTTTATTTTTTTAATCGCACTAAATATCTTTTTCTTTACACTTGGAGCTAAGCCTAATGAAGGTTCGTCCAACAAGAGTAGTTTTGGATTTGACATTAAGGCACGGGCTATCGCAAGCATTTGTTGTTCACCACCACTTAACGTGCCTGCTCTCTGTTTTCGTCTCTCGTTTAATCGAGGGAATATTTCATAAACAAAATCTCTCAATTCATTATACTTTTGCTTATCTTTTAATAAATATGCTCCCATTCTGATGTTGTCCGCAACACTCAAATCGTAAAATAATCTACGACGGTCTGGGGATTGAGAAATTCCTTTTTTAGCGATTTTATGAGCTTTTAAGCCATCTATTCTTTCGCCTAGGAATATTATTTTTCCTTTGTCAGGTTTTTCTAATCCAGATATTAATCTAAGGAGTGTTGATTTTCCAACTCCGTTTGGACCAATAACAGCATTTAGAGATTTATTTTCAACTTTTAAATTGAGTTCTTCAAGCACTTTTGCACGCCCATAATAATGATAAATTCTTTTTAATTCAAGCAAATTCTTCACATCTACCTTTTATAGGTTAATTTTAACTAGTGTTAAAATATTATGAATTAAGTATCTAGAAATTTCAATTTATGATATAAATATTAAATATCGATAGATGAATTTTTTTCAAACAGCTTATTTTGAAAAGAATTAGTTAAACTTATAAATATCGAAGAATTTTTCGATGTGTAAGGAGAGACATATCGCACCTCATCAAAATGATCGATATATCTAAAAAGGAAACAATTCTTAGGATTGCAACGGCATCTGGAAAGATAAAACTTAAGGAGAAAACAATCGAGAGAATAAGGAATAATGAAGTTAAAAAAGGAGATGTTTTCAGTATAGCTAAAATAGCTGCTATTAATGCTGTTAAAAAAGTACCTGATTTGATTCCTTTATGTCATCAAATCCCTATTACTAATGTTGATGTGGATTTTGAAATTGAAAATGACACAATTATAAAAGCATCATGCACGGTTAAAAGTTATGCAAAAACAGGGGTCGAGATGGAAGCTTTAGCAGGAATAAGTAATGCCCTCTTAAATATTTGGGATGTAGTAAAAATGTATGAAAAAGATGATAAAGGGCAGTATCCATCCACACTAATTTATGATGTAAAAGTTGAGGAGAAAATTAAAAAACAGTGATTTTTGAAGATGAGAGATAAATGCAATAGGGAAATTAAGCACATCAGATTTTCCATTACTTCCAAGTGTAATTATAATTGTATTTATTGTGACCAAGAGGGCTTCATACCTAAAACCTCGGAATTAACTGTTGAAGAGATCACCAAATTGTGTAAAATATTAGCAGAAATCTTAAATGTTACAAGAATTAAATTTACAGGTGGAGAACCCTTATGTCGAGAAGAAATCGTGCATATAATAAAGAATGTGTCTGATCTGCATTTATATAAGGATATTTCCATGACAACAAACGGGCTCCACTTATATGAAAAAGCAGAAGAATTACATAAAGCTGGTTTGAATAGAATAAATATTTCTTTAGCATCACTTAAACCAGAAGTATATAAAAAAATATATGGTTCAGATTCTTTAGCTAAAGTGTTAAAAGGTTTGCAAAAGGCAAAGGAAGTTGGTTTCAATCCAATAAAATTAAACTTTGTTATAATGAAAGGGATTAATGATGATGAATTGGAAAATATGTATGAATTTTGTGGTAAAAATGGATTTGTTCTGCAATTAATTGAGCTACATGAGGTTTCAGATGCAGTGGGAGGGAATGGTGATTTTTACACAAATCATCACTTAGAAGTTAAGCCTATTATAGAAGAGCTTGAATCAAGAGCTGAAGAAGTAATCGTAAGAGGTTCAATGCAAAATCGAAAAGTATTCATATTACCTAATTCCGCTATTATCGAAACCATTACGCCTAGTCATGAATTTTGTATGGGGTGTACAAAATTACGAGTTGGATGTGATGGAAACCTTTTTGGATGTTTATACAGATCCGATCTCGGAAAAAATATTAAGGAAGCACTCCAAAATCACTATTCATTATCAAAATATGAGCAAATTGTTAAAAAAGTTGTAGATTCACGAGAACCCTATTTTTAAAAAATGGTTTGATTAAATGATTGTAGAAGTTCTTTATTTCGCAGAATTTAAAGATATCACGAGAAAAGAAAAAGAAAAGTTGGAACTAACTAATCATAATTTAAAGGAGTTAATAGATGTATTGTTAAAAAAGTATTCTGGTCTTCGAGAGTTAATATGGGATGAAAAATTTCAAAAATTGAGTGATTCTATTTCTGTAATTATAAATAATCAACCATTCCATGGCGCAAATATTTCATCAAAAAAATTAAATGATGGAGATACGATCGCTTTTTTATTACCAGTTTCAGGGGGTTGAAATGAAGTGGATTCTGAAAAAAAATTACACACTGATTCAGGAATTTATAATAAAGGAGAAATTGATTTAGAAACAATTATCAAATCAATAAAAAACAACCCTAATATCAAGAAAGCTGGCTCTATTCATACATTTACCGGAATTGTAAGGAGCACCTCAAAAAATGGCAAACCCGTAATCAGCATGAAAATTGATGCGTATGATGAACTGGCAAATAAAAGTATCAATAACATGTGTGAAAGATTAAAACAAGAAGAAGGAATTATTGACGTTAAAATCGTTCATTTAAAGGGAAATTTTGAACTCTCTGAAGATCTAGTTCATGTTGTAGTGGCATCAGCACACAGAAAAGAAGGGTTTGATGTAATTAGTAAAGCAGTTGAAATGTATAAAGAAGAAATTGCTGTATGGAAAAAGGAAAGCTTTTTTGATGGGACATCAGAATGGGTGCATTAAGAATGAAATTCTTAAAAACAATAAAAGTGGATGAGTTTAAGGAAATTTTAAATAATATTCCAAAACCAGCGCTAGGAGTGGAAATTATCCCATTATCAGATTGTTTTAATAGAGTTCTTCCAGAAGATCTAAGTAGTCCAATTGATGTCCCACATTTTCGGAAGTCACAGATGGATGGTTATGCCGTTATGGCTGAAGACACGTTTGGTGCCGAAGAGGATAATATGATTGAGTTAGAATTAATAGAAACTATTCAAGCGGGGGATATCCCTCAAAAAAAATTAGAGCTTGGGCAATGTTCGTATGTGGCAACAGGTGCCGCCCTTCCGGAAAATTCAAATGCAGTTGTTATGGTAGAATTTACAGAGCAAGAAGAACACAAAATTCTAATCTCAAAAGCCGTAACACCAGGATCACATGTAATAAATATAGGACATGACGTAAAGAAAGGAGGAATTATCATCCATAAAGGGACATTAATTGATCTAGCAACAATGGGCATTCTTGCTTCATGTGGTATAAAGGAGGTTCCTGTTTTGAATAAGCCAATTGTTAGTTTAATGAGCACTGGCAATGAATTGGTTAGTCAAGACTGCAATAGGCTAGACATTGGTAAAATTTATGATGTAAATTCTACTGTATTGAAGAAGGCTATTGAAAATACAGGTGTAAATGTTAATTGCTTAGGCATTATCGAAGATAGATATGAAGCCTTAAAAAAAAGCATTAATAATGCCTTAAAGAAAAGCGATATTATCATTCTTTCAGGAGGCACTTCTAAGGGTGAAGGAGATATTGGTCCTAAAGTCTTAGAAGAGTATGAAGATATTGAAATAATGGTTCACGGCGTGAGAATAAAGCCTGGAAAACCTATTATATTTTCAAAATTAAAGAATAAAATGATATTTATTCTGCCTGGGTATCCAACCTCAGCTCTTAGTTGTTTTTATGTATTTATTGATAATTTTTTGAGAAGAATGTCCGGATATCCATTGAAAGAGCGAAATTCTAAAATATTGGAGATTGGAGAAAGAATTTATAGTACTGTTGGTCGCCATGAATTCAAAGCAGTTCAAATTAAAGAGATAGATGGTATCAAAAAGATTTTTCCAATAAAAACTGGTACCGAAGCCCTTAGTACAATTTTTAACGCTGACGGGTATCTAGAAATTATTGAGTTGGAATCAATTATCGAGAAGGGAGATAAAAGAAGGG
The DNA here is from genome assembly GCA_964481225.1 of uncultured archaeon. Lineage (GTDB taxonomy): Archaea > Asgardarchaeota > Lokiarchaeia > Sigyniarchaeales > SOKP01 > Loki-b32. The sequence goes on from CAYZTE010000037.1 coordinate 15,513, forward strand.
TGTATTATTTTTAATGAAAGTTCACGAAGAACATAAGAAAAAAGGTCCAGAAGTCGTTAACCTCGCATTAATCATCGTTAGTACGAGTCGATTTAATGAATTACAAGAAGAAAAAGAAACATCAGACAAAACTATCCCATTAATAAGAGATCTTCTTAAAGATCATGCGAGAATTTCATTAAATGCTACTGAAATTGTACCTGATAATGGAGAGGAAATTACAGAAGTTTTAAATAAATATTTAGCTGATAAATTTATTCATTCCATTATATTTACTGGTGGTACTGGTTTAACTCCTAAAGATATTACTTACGAAACAATTGAACCCTTATTAGAAAAAGATATTACTGGTTTTGGAGAACTTTTTAGATATTTGTCTTATAAGGAAATTGGTGCTGCTGCGATGTTATCAAGGGCAACTGGAGGTAAAATAAAAGATAAAGCTGTATTTTTACTTCCGGGATCCCCTAAGGCAGTAGAACTCGCATTTAAGGAATTACTTATTCCAGAATTAAGACACGTTGTTTACATGATAAACAAGGAGGAATGAGAATGGTCGAAAAATTACGAAAGATTGGATTTTCAAAGTTAACTCCTTTAGAAAATGCTTTAGAACAACTTTTTTCACGGATCAAGTTAACCCCAATTGAAGAAATTGAAGTTGGTAAGGCTTTAAATCGTATTTTAGCTAGTGATATAGTTAGTAAAATTGATCTTCCTCCTTTTGATCGATCAGCCATGGATGGGTATGCTATTAAAGCAGAAGATTCATTTGGCGCATCTCCCAAAAATCCAAAAAAGATTAAACTTGTTGGAACAATTGAGATTGGTGAATCTTTAAAACTTAAGATTAATAAAGGTGAAGGAATCAAGATTTCTACAGGAGCACCAATCCCGGAAGGATCAGATGCAGTTATAAAAATCGAAGATACAGAAATTGAAAACGATCTTATTAGTCTTTATACCTCTCTCGTCCCCGGAAAAAATATATCAAAAAAAGGGGAAGATATAAAGAAAGGAATCCTTGTTTTGAAGAGTGGTATAGAGTTAAAAGCTGAACATATTGCTCTCTTAACTTCTTTAGGATTTAAGAAAGAAAAAGTACGAATCAAACCAAAAATTAGCATTTTATCTTCTGGGGATGAGTTAATTGAACCGGGTTCTGTTCTTAAACCGGGAAAAATCTATAATTCGAACACTTCAATGATATCTGCGTTAGTAAATTTATACGGAGGAGCAGTTATTAAAGGCGAAACAGTAGAGGATGATAAAAAAATTATTCAAAATAGATTATTTGAAGCAGCAGGAGATTCTCAAATCGTTATCTTTACTGGAGGTACTTCAGTTGGAACTAAAGATTATCTCCCCGAGATTATTGATGAATCAGGTACGGTTTTAACGCATGGTATAGCAATGAGACCTGGAGCACCAGTTTTAATAGGTTTTTTATATGAAACTTTGATTTTTTGTTTACCAGGTACTCCTGTAGCAGCATATGTCTCATTCTTAAAAATTGTTGGTCCTGCTATTCGAAAAATGTTAGGATGCACTGTTCTGGATCCTAGAATTGAAATTTTTGCATCAATAAACAAAGATGTTCCCGTCGCTGGTCTTGGGTTTCTGCATTATTTAAGAGTAAAAGTAGAAAAAGAAAGAAATGAATTTATAGCTAATCCAGTTAAACTAAAAGGATCTGGTGTGATCAGTTCTTTAACATCATCAGATGGAATAATTGAAATCCCCCCTCATCAAGAGGGATTAAAAAAAGGAGAGAAAGTAATTGTGAAACTCTTTCCTAAATAATCTTTTAATTTATACACTCATTTCTGATTGGAAATATTAATTAATTAAACTAATAAATAAAAAGATAAATTAGTAGGTAAAATTAATTTTCATTTCTAATAAAAAGATAATTGTTATTAGTTATAACTAAAATACTTAAATTTTTTAAAAATCATTTCTCACATAGAAGTGATTTTTGAGGTATAATTTATGATTACATATATAGATTTAATAACACCAATATTTTTAGCATTTAGAGAAGGATTAGAAGCTTCTTTAGTAGTTGTTATAATATTATTATATCTAAAAAAGACAAATCAACGAAATTTCAATAGATATGTATATTTCGGGGTTATCTTAGCAGTATTTTCAAGTATTATTTTTGCTATTATTTTTTCTGTTACCTTTGGAGGGTTTTCTGGGATCTTAGAAGAATTGTTTGAAGGGATTACTTTTGTAATCTCAGGAATTTTCATAGTAACCTTAGTTTTATGGGTAAGCAAAGAGGGCCCAAAAATGAATGTAAATCTTGAAGAAAAAGTAGAAGAATCAATCGAAACACAAAGGGTATTTTCCATTTCAATTTTAACATTTATAATCGTTATTCGAGAGGGAATTGAATTAGTTCTTTTGCTAACGGGGACCGCATCAATAGGTTCCATTCCTCAATTAACTAGTATCTTAGGGGGCATCATTGGCTTAGGACTAGCGGTCGTCATTGGAGTTTTAACATTTTATGGAGTTAGAACAATAGACCTATCAAAATTCTTTAAATTTACAAATGTGATTTTAATCTTATTTGCTGCTGGTTTAATTACATTTGGAATCCATGAATTTATCGAGGCGGGTGTTATTAACCCAATTATGGATGAAGTGTGGAATATCAAACATATCTTACCTGAAAAATTCCCAGATGGGAATCCAGCCACGCCTGAATGGCTTGAGATAATTGGTTCTCTATTAAAAGCTTTGTTTGGTTATAATGCGAATCCAGCCTTGTTGGAAATCATAATTTATCCAGTATTACTTTTTTCAATTGGTTTTATTTCTTTGAAATTATGGAAAAACAATTCAAAATTCGCTATTGAATCATCTAAATTTTAATTTTTTCTTTTAAAATAGTTTGCTTATTTTTATAGTCTTCTCAGAAGAGTATCATTTATAAACTAAAATTATTTTAGAAATGTTTAACTCTTAAACATATGGTTGATATAACCAATGCAGTCAAAAACATGCAAGAGAAATATAAAGTAATAGGTAGAACAGAAGAATTAAAACAAATTGTTTTGGCACATTCAGTAGGTAAGAATATACTAATAGAAGGTGAAGTAGGTGTCGGGAAAACAACTATAGCTAGAGCTGTTGCATCCTTCTTTGATTCTGATTTCTATCGCGTTGATTGTAGCGAAGAATTACTGCCTCATAATCTTGTTGGTTATTTTGATCCTCCTCTTGTAATTTCAAAAGGTTAT
>CAYZTE010000038.1:0-18739 GCA_964481225.1 uncultured archaeon
CATCACCATTTAATTCCTATTCCAATGTCTGGACAAAAGTTTACTACCGTTCGAGATGCTGGAGAAATACTAGAATTTACAGAGTTGTTCGAAGTAGATTTAGTATTAATGGGACATCGCCACGTTCCTCATGCTTACGTGATATCTTGGAAGGATTCTACAAACACTACCTTTCTTTACTGTGGTACTTCTACTTCAAAAAAAGTACGGGCTGACGATACACCCAGTTTTAATCATATTTATCTTGATAAAGGAGATTTAGAAGTATATATGGTTAATTCAACTAACCTAGAGAAGGGATTACTACTGGAACGTAAAGCCCATCATACAGAATTTAGAAGACCAAGGAAAACAAGAATTGAACATTTACTTGCATCAGCAGTATGGGATGAGTAATAAGAATGTTATAAAAAGAGGTGTATAGATATGCCCAAACCAGTTACACCATTGTTAACAGTTGATGCTGTAATCTTATTAAATAATAAAAAGGATGTTGTCTTAATCCAGCGGAAAAACCCTCCCTTTCAAGGGCAATTTGCATTACCTGGAGGATTTGTTGATGTAGGCGAAACAGTTGAAAATGCTTGTATTCGTGAATCGAAAGAGGAAACAAATATTAATGTGAAAATTCTAAAACTTATTGGAGTCTTCTCCGATCCAAACAGAGATCCAAGAGGACATAATATCACCGTTGCTTTTCTGTGTGAACCATTAACAAAAAAAGAGAAACCAAAAGCTTTAAGCGACGCCGCTGCTTTAAAAGTCGTACCATTATCAAAACTTTCCTCTTTAGAATTAGCTTTTGATCATATGGAAATTATTAAGAGTTCAGGGCTTTTAGATAACTTAGATTAATCGGATTATCTTTTTTCCTTTATTTCATATAAATTTTGGTATGAATCTTTAATAAAAAGATAGTATCCATCATTATCGTTTCTTGGAACTTTAACTAATTCAAATCCCATTGAAAAAGCTCTATCCACAAGCTCATCTCGATTTTCTATTATTAGACAAGAATGGGTAAAAATGTCTCTCGCTCTGCTCGAATCATTCGTTATAAATACTTCAAAATCTAAATTATTGTTTCCATATCTTACTATACGCTGTTCTTTCTTCAATCCAAAAAACTTTTCCATCAAATCGGGTGAAACTGTAAATGATCTCGTCTTTTTCAATCCAAGTAATCCAATAAAAAATTTATCTGAATCTGTTTCAGAATTAGCTGCTACAGCAATATGTTCAATCAAGTTCTACCAACTTAGGATAAATTTATTTATTAACTAAAATATAATCATTTTAATTAATATTTTATTTAATTTTAATTAATATCAAGGGAGAGTATAAAATCATGAGAGTACATCATATATTAAAAATTATTGGCGGAAGTCTAATAATAGTTGCTGCGGTTATTCGTGTTCTTATGTTCATATTTGACCCAGTTAGTCTTCTTATTTATTATCGCATTACTTTGCCCGAAATCACGGCTGATAACATAGCGGAAGTCATAGCAGGGATTGCATTTGCCGCAGTACTTGCACTAATTATATTGATTCTCTTATTAATTTTAACGATAGTGACCATTATTATTCATCTAAACATAGGAATAATTACTATTGCTATAAGGAAGAGCAAAGTTGTATCTATATTTGGTATGATCTTTACAGTATTCAATATAATTATGGGAGCCTTTGCCCTAATAAGTTTAGCTGATTTTGACTATTTTAGCGGTTTCATTTTATTTCCTTTTATTATATATATTATAGTTCTTGGAATATGCATTTTTTCACTCATTAGGCAAATTCAACTGCGTTACGAGGATTAATTCAACTGTGTTAAATTTTATTTAATTTTTTCTTCTTTTTTTTCTTATTACCCAAAAAAAGCTAATTTTATTTATATTTGACAAGAAATATTACGTGTTATTTCAAAGAATTACTGTTATGAAGCATTTACTATATATATCTGATTTTTTATTTAAAATTTAAAAATATTTAGAATTTAATATTATTATTAAATTAAAAAAACATAAGGAATAAGGTTAAGGTATTTATTGGATGACAGAAGTTTCTGAAGATGAGTTCTTAAATAAGCTTACGGAGGTCGTACACAAACTTTCCAATATAGCTAAAACACAATCTTATCGTTATAAGAAAAAATGGGATGAATACTTAAAGCCTTTAAATGATAGTCCTCATGTTGTCCGCCAAATAGTTATCGATAAAGAAAAATTTCAAAGTGAAATTAATTATAGGATTAACGTTTTGAAAAATGTTGAACAAGCAATAGTTGATGGAATATATTCCATAAAATCACTATTACAAACATTATACAGCTCATATTTTGATTCTGAATTAATTAAAAAGGACTTTTCTGAGGAAGATCAACTTATCTTAAAATATTTAGTAGCGAAGGAAATATTAGGTAATTTAATACAGTATAACAAAATTGACCACGATTCTGTTCCATTAAAGTACAATGTTATCGCAAGAAATTATACGTTAGTTAAATTAAAGGGGCAAACGGATGCCGAGATTCTCGATAGCCTTATGAAATTGAACTTGACTAATGTAAAATTAGCTGATTTAACAAAGATTATGAAAGAAATTAAAGAGGATGGCATCATTAAAATCCAAAAAAAAGGAAAAAACTATTTTTATGAATTGAATAAGGAATTAGAATTAAGTAAAGAAGGAAAATTACAGTATAGCAAGGTGTTAAAACCGCTTGTGGATTGGTCGACGGGATATTGGCGCAGTTTTTATAATATAAGAGAATTAAATGTCACTCCAGATGAAAACTGTAAACATCGTGATTTTCTGATTAAAGTTTTGGTTAAATCTGCTACTCAAGGTTATTCCCCAACTCATTACGTTTTTAAAAATTTAATTAAGTATTATGAAAAGATTAGAGAGGAAGCTAATTAATATATTAGACCTCTTATTAACTCAGCATTCCCTCGTCTTTTTAATGGGAATATCAAAATCTTCCAATAACGGAATTAAATGCTTCTTATCCTCTGAATTTGTGCCTTTCCAATCAATAATAGAATAATGAACTTTTTCTAAGGTGTTATTAATCATTTTCTTTATCATTTCACTAGTTAAATCTTGGACATAGTATTTTGGGCAAATAAATGACATTGCAATATCCTTGTTTTTAATCAATCTATGAAAATTTGGAGCATAGTGAGTTCCACCAAATCCAATGCCTATTTCCTGTTCATTTTGCTTGTAATACTCAACAAATTTGATAATTGCATTAATAATAGCATTTGCAAGTAATTCGCCCGCTTCACTAATAATCCATTCTTCTTTACTGCTTCCTAATTCAATGAAAATTAATGGTTTCTCTAAAATCGTCGGTCCATGATGAGTTACTTCAATATCAATAGAAAACTGTCCTAAATTTGTCAAAGTTTCTTGATTAATTAAAGAAATAAATCCTGCCTTATGAAGTAATGCACTTGTTCTAGATAAATCATAAGGATTTCCTCCAAAATCTGCATTTCTACTCCAATTACCGGTAGTATGAACTAGAAATGCGGGTCTTGCTGTTTTTGACGTATGGCGACTTACGAAAATAAGCAAATCAGGTTTAATATCAGATTCATTTAATTTTAAATCATTTAAGAAAATCAGTTGTTCCTTAGTCAAACCGAGATATATCTCATTTTCATTTAAATTTAGCATTTCACGTTTCTTATTAAAAAATCCTTCAAGCTTAAATAATGGATTCTGATGCCAAATAAAATTGCTCTCTTTGAAATTCACAAACTTTGAGTTTAAAAATTTATCGCGAATATTCATTGAAGCTTTATCTTCTGAAGAGGTTATGATTAAAAATTGAATCAAATTTCACCTGAGAGAGTTCATTTCCGTTATTTATCAAAATTGCTAAGAAGTTTATAATTTTATTGTTTATATCTACAAACTTTAAAAAATCTTAAAAATATTTGCAATAATAATGACGGTTAGTCTTATCGTTGTCCTAGTCCTATCACTAATTTTTGGAACCTTCTTCTTTATTGCTGATTATTTCGAACATAAAATTATTCAATTACATGCATCATTAATAGCAGGAATCTCAGTTTCTTATTTTTTCTTTATTGTTCTTCCTGAAATAGCTGAAAGATTGCCAGAGTCTCCTTTCGATTTAGAAATTTTTGAATATCTTTTTGTATTATTAGGATTTTCATTCGTTCATGTATCTGAAAAATTAATCTTACAAAAAGTGGAAAGCAAAACCCAGAAAAAAATGCGAAAATTGCTTGAAAAAGAAGAAATTCTGGAAAGCGTTGAACATAACATGGAAAAAATCCTTACGAATGAACTCAAACGTGAAAATTTAGATGACGCAGCATTAAAAGAGATAGCTCAAACATTATATACTTTAAACGAGCAAGAAGAAGAGATGAAAAGTGAAATAAATAGGTATAAAATAAAAATTCAAAATCGTATTAGTAAAGATTTAGCAAGGCTAAGATTTATAACAAATTATATTTATCACTTTCTTGTTGGCATTATCTTAGTAGGATTATTAGATTTAGAACTAATAGCCGGTATTCTCTTTTTTGTATTTGCCTTTTTTCGAACAGTTGTTACAAAACGATCTGAGGGGCATATTATTTTTACTGATTTAGAAATCTATGAAGAAATAATACACGAAGAAAAATCCGTTATCAAATATATACTAGCTACTTCCACTTTAACTGGTATTACTATTGGGTTAATTTTCAAATCTATTTTTCCAACTAATCTAGAAATTCTATTTATCTTCTATTCCTTTATCTCAGGTGTTATTTTGTATATCATTGTACGGGAAGTCATTCCTGAGAGAGAGAAAGGAGATCCTATTAAGTTTGCAATTGGATTAATAGGATTTGGTGTAATAATTATTATTATCAATATCTTTATGAGTGTATTATAGAAAAAATAAAGACGCTTACCTATTCAATTAAGTAAATTTCAATATCTATATTATAAAACATTTTAATTGGTGGTTCTTATTTAAAATAATCTTACCCTTTATAAATATTTAAATTCATTAAAACTAAGTTTAAATTAATGCGGAGTTATGAAATAAAATGGACATGAAAAAAAAAAGTTTCAATGAATTATTATCTATCGATGATGATGATAAAAAAATCATCGAAATGATTGAAAAAAACCCTGATATAACCCACTCAGATATAGCTAAAGAAATTGAGAAGTCACAACCTGCTGTGGGTGCTAGAATTATCAAATTAGAAAGAAAAAATCTTATAACAAAGCAAGTTGGCTTCAATATTAAAAAAGTTGACATAAAAGTAGCTATTGTTTACATTTCTACTAAAGATGTTGAAAACATCGTAAAGAAAATCGAAAATTGTCCATTTATCAACCATGCTTTTAAAATCTCAGGAGAATTTAATTTACTTTGTTTTATTACGGCTTCTGATCTACAAACTATTGAAAAATTAGTTGATTTATGCTTAAGAAGAGATAAAAATGTAATCAATGTTAAAACAAATATTTTAATTGAATCAATTCATGATTTTGTGGTTCCGATAGATTTTCAGATTGAGAATTTTGACGGTAGATATTGCGGTCCTGGATGTAATATGGCAGAAGATCTGCCAAAGTTTAAATTCAATCAAGAAGATGAGGATTGAATAATTTTACATCTTTTTTTATCTTAGTAAAATTTTTTACCTATAGCTCAAAAAAACTCAAATATAAATAAGCAAAAAAAGATTAGTGGTCAATAGATTCTACTAGACCTTGTGCCTTTGCAATTTTATACTTACATTTATCTCCGCAACCATTCTCCATAGTTGGATTATGTTCTTCTGAATCGAAATCTATTGGTAAAATAAAATCTTTTGCTATATCAATAATTATTTCCATTGAAACAGAGGAAATGTCCGGATTATTTCTAAAGTGATAATTAATTATACTATCTAATTTTTCAAGTTTAGAACTTGCGAGTAAAATACATACATTATGAGCTCCACTCAAGCGAAAAGCATTGAGCATGAATGGGCAAAATCGAGCCATATCGATAATTTCTTCTGGATTCTTAGTTTGAATTTCTACAGTGGCCAGAAAAAGATCTACTTTCCTAAAATTAATACCTGGCTGAAATTGGAGTATACCACTTTTTTCTAACTTTTTTATACGCATACCTACAGTCGGTTGACTTCGATTTATTTTCGTAGCTATCTCGGTATGTGTTAAAGCTGGATTTTCTTGCACTAGTGATATGATTTGGCGGTCTATATCATCCAGTTTTAATTTTTCAGATATCATAATAGTCTCTAAAAAAATTATTCACTTTATATTAAGAAATAATTTTTCAAATTTATCTATTTATAATTTATTAATCAAGTTTTTTATTAAAAATCTGATAATGGAATTCGCATAATATAATAAATAGTTCTTCCATCAAAACTAATTTGGACAGGAATAATATTAATACCTTTTCTTCTAGCTTCGCTTAATTTTTTTGAAAATTTAGGATCCATTACCTTATTTGGCGCAAAACTTTTTGCCTTGCGAACAATTAAAAATAAAATAATTCCATTATGATTAATAATTTCCTCCACATGCCGAGTTCCGCGCTCAGTTGGAGCATCAGGAAATAGTGCTATGCCATCTTTCACTAATGAAACTCCTTTTACTTCCAGTAGTATGTCATCAAGAAGAACATCTATTCTACTATTTCCAATTTTTACTTCCTTCCTTACTTTTTTCACTTTTGAAAACTCTGGCAAATATTTAAATACTTTTTGTGTAATTCTCGAATGCAATGCTGTGTCTATAAGTACCCATTCATCACCTGCCCTCACGGCCTTAATATAATACTTCAATTTACCTTGTGAGTGTGTAAATAACACTTCAACACCTTCAACAAGTAGTTCTTTCAATCTACCAGGGTCATGGATATGAGCTGTTTCAATATTACCTTTGTACCTAATTTCCCCAATGAATCTATTTGGCCTTGATATAAATTTACCTTTCATTAGGTTTAGTATTTCAAATATGGGGAATTTTTTAGTTGACATTTAAAAAATTTCGTTTCTTAGCTTTCTCTATTTAGATTAATTTGTTCTGATAAATTAAAAGATTTTGTTATAGTATATAAACTAAATAGATAAAAGTGTTTTATTATTTGAGTAATAATAGTGAGTGAAGCACAAAATCGAAATAACATTGAAAGCTATAAATTTCATCACATAGATATCAATAAATGTAGTCAATGTCAAGAATTTTCATGTGAAGAAGCATGTTTTAGAGGTATTTATGAAGTTATTAACAAAAATTCTACACCTAGATGTATAGTTGTAGAAGATCGTGAAGAACGCTGCGTCAAATGCCATATTTGTACAACAGCTTGTAAACTTAGAGCTATAACTATTGATTAATATAAATTAGAAAGAATTTTAATTTCAAAGATAATACTCTAAGAAATCTTGAAAAAAGTTAGCAATTACATTTTCCACAGCAGTAGTTTTGAAATTTTAATTGATCGTATTCAAGATTTAAATTAATTGGTAGTACAAAATCATTAGCTACATCAGCTATAACATCCATATGGACATTTATAACATTTGGACTATTTCTGAAATGACAATTTACAATTTTGTCGAGACCCTTATAGCTTAAACCTGCTATTATAATACTTATATTAGTATCTCCACTTAATCTAAAAGCATTAAGCATGTAAGGACAATCTTTGACTAACTCAAAAGTTGCTTCTGGCTTTTTTGTTTGTATTTCAACCCTCGCAAAACAAAGATCTGCAATTTTAATGTTTATTCCTGCCTGAAATTTTAATACTCCCATTTTTTCAAGTTTCTTTATTCGCATTCCTATTGTTGGCTGGCTTCGATTCACTTGTTTCGCAATTTGAGTGTGCGTGAGATTCGGTTCACTCTGAATTAAATCCATTATTTTACAATCGATATCATCAATCCCTATCTTTTCACTTATCATTTTCCTCTTTCTCTTTTTTTAACCTAAGGATGGATCAATATTCATATATCGCGATACTACGATATAATAATATTACGATAGTTTAATATTTAAATCTTTGTGTTTTTCATATTAATAAGGAAGTATTAATAATCCATTAAAATAAGCTTTAAAAATTAATAAAAAGAAATATACTAATAAAACAAGTCTGGAATTTAATGAGCGAATTAAGAAAATATACTATTAGTTTTTTAAAAGTACTAGCAGATCCAACAAGATTAGAGATTCTGGATCTTTTAAAGAATAGTGAAAAAAGCTCAATAGAAATTCAGAAAACCCTTAGTAGATCTCAATCAACAATTTCGAAGCATCTGAGTATACTCATTGATAATAATCTTATAGATTTTGAGAAAAAAGATAATTTAAAATATTATAAAATAAAAAATACTGATATTTTTATTCTGATTTCAGACATAAATTCGATTGTTGCGAATATTAATAAAGAGAAATTTAAAGGTATAAGAGACGTCGACATCTACGACACATTATCTTAGCTTTTTAAAATATAAAATTAATTAAATTCCTTTCAAAAGATTATGAAAACTCTAAATAACAATGATTTGACAGGAGATTCTATAAAAATTGTACTAATAGGGTTAGATAATAGTGGGAAGACTTCAATTTTGAAGTGTTTAAAAGGAATTAAGCGGTTGTCTGCTTTCAATTCTCCAATGCCTACAAAGGGTGTCGATGTACAAGAATTTGAAGCTTTGAATTCAAAGTATGCAATATGGGATCTTGGTGGTCAAAAAACATATCTTGATGATTATTTTAATGATTTCAGTAAATATATAAAAGGAGCAAATAAAATCATATATGTTATTGACATTCAAGATGTTAATCGTTATGATCTTGCGATTAAATATTTAAAAAAAGTGATAAATTTAATCAATAAACAAATAGATATTGGTTTTTCAATTTTTCTGCATAAATTTGATCCAGATATAGAATTTAATCAAGATTTAAATCAAAATATTATTGATATGTTGATTAAAAAAATAAAAAATGTAACTCCTCCGAATCTTATTTATTCACTTCATAAAACAACAATATACACAATCTTCGAAAAGTTGACAATAACCTAGCAGTTTTCGAGTATTCATATTAACCTTTTCAAAATCATTATAAATTTACGATATTTTGAATAAAAAAGCTTAAAAAATGTTAGAAGAAAATAACCGAGCAACTCCATATAAGGTAAACCCAGAAATAATAGAAATTTCCATCCTTTTTCTGGTAATATTTTTAGTGTTTTTTACAAGTCTTTACAACTATCTATTATTCCATAGTATCGTTGAGTTATTTAGTATAGTCATTGCTGGAGGGGTGTTTTTAGTTGGTTGGAACTCGCGAAAATATATGAAAAGTTCTTTTTTTTTAATTCTTGGAATATCTTCACTTTTCATCGCAATTATTGACCTAATTCATACTCTTGCTTACCCAGGTATGCCCATTTTTGAGGGATATGGTGCCAACTTAGCAGTATCTTTATGGATTGTCGCACGATATCTTCAAGCAGGTTCATATTTATTTGCTTCACTTTCAATTAAAAGGAAAATAAAACCATCTTTTCTTCTTATTACGTATATAACAATATCAATAACTTTAATAATTATTATTTTTACAAATTTGTTTCCAGTTTGTTATGTTAAGGATTTTGGATTAACCCCATTTAAGATTATAAGCGAATATGTAATAGATTTCATTTTATTTGCTTGTCTTTTAATTTTAATTAAAAATAAAATTGAATTTGATAAAAATGTCTTCTCTTTAATGCTGATTTCAATTTCAGCAACTATGATATCTGAAATAGCATTCACTTTATATATAGGGGTCTATGAATTTCCTAATTTTATTGGACATATCTTTAAAATAATAGCTTTTTATTTTTTATATAAATCAATAATCCAAATTGGCATTGAAAATCCGTTTGATTTATTATTTAGAAAAATCAAGAGAAGCGAATTAGAACTTAGAAATATTATTAAGCATTCTGGAGCAGGTATTACAATATTGGATGAAAAAGGGACATTTTTATTACTAAATGAAAAAGCTGCAAGTGGATTGGACGGGAAACCAGAGGATTTCATTGGAAAAACACTTTATGATGTTTTTCCTAAAAATATTGCTGATGAATACTTGATTAGTAATCGTGAATTAATTAAAAGTGGAATTAATCGATCATATCAACGAACATTTGATCTAGAAACTGGTCAAAAGACATATTGGATAACCGAACAGCCTATAAAAGACGTTGATGGGAAAAATTCCACTCTTCTTAGTGTTGCTACAGAAATTACTGAGAGAATAAAAGCAGAAGAATTGCTCAAAGAAGCCGAACAACGCTATCGTACAATTTTTGAACAATCCCCAGATGGTATTGCAATTATAGATCTTGATTATTTAAGAGCAATTGAATTTAATGATGTAATATGTGAAATGTTAGGCTACACCCATAAAGAGTTTGAAAAATTACAAATAAATAATTATAATATTATGGAAGACCCTTCAAAAACAAAACTACATGTTGAAAAGGTTTTAAAAGAGGGAAGAGATGATTTTGAGACGAAATTTCGGACTAAAAATGGAGAAATTAGAGATGTTTACATAATTGCTAAAGCAATAAAGTTATCTGGAAAAACATATTTACAATCAATATTTCGAGATATCACTGAGGAAAAAAAAACAGCAGAAGTAAAAACTAGATTGGCTGCCATTGTAGAATCATCTGAAGATGCAATAATAGGTAAGACATTAGACGGAATAATTACGAGTTGGAATAAAGGTGCTGAGAAAATTTATTATTACACTGCTGAAGAAATGGTGGGAAAATCAGTCGATTTTTTAGCTCCTACTGACCGCTCTAGTGAGATCTTTGAAATATTAGAAAAAATTAAACTCGGAGAAAAAGTCGAAGGTTTTGAAACTGTAAGAGTAAGGAAAGGTGGTGAAAAAGTTACCGTCTCTCTTACAATTTCACCTATAAGAGATATAAATGGTAAAGTTATTGGAGTCTCCACAATCGCTCGAGATATTACTGAGCGAAAGAAAGCTGAAGAAAAGATCCGTAATTTATCAAAATTTCCTTCTGAAAATCCAAATCCCGTTTTAAGAGTAAATAATCAACGAGTAATCTATACTAATAAAATAGGAACGAATTTATTTAATACTTTTGAAGGTGCTACTATTCCAAAAGTACTAAAAGAGTCAGTAGATAAAGCTATAAAAGATAAAGAAATTATAGATTTTGAAATATATTTGAATAATCGAACTTACACGCTGGTTGTTACTCCTGTAGAAGATGTAGATTATGTAAATATTTATGGAATGGATATAACAGAACGTAAAAAGGCAGAAGAGAGATTATCACAATTAGTTTCAACTGTTTCGCATGAATTGAGGACTCCAATCACCGTTTTATTAATGTCAATTGAATATCTAACTAAACATAAAGAAAATCTCAATAAAGGATTGGAACAGAAATTGATAGATGGAATCTCAAGAAATATTCGATTGCTAAATCAATTAGCCGAGGATATATTATTAATTTCAAGGATAGATGAGAATCGTTTAATTTTGGAATGGAAAGAATATAGCCCATTTGAGATCATCGATGAAATCTTATATCTTATGGAACCAATAGGTGCAGAAAAGAATATAAATTTTAAAGTTGATATAGATAAAAAAATTCATTTAATGGGCGATCCAAAAAGAATTGATCAAGTTTTTCGAATCATTATTGATAATGCTATTAAATATTCAAATGAAAATTCAAAAGTGGAAATTCTAGCTATAAAAAATTATCAAGGTAGATATAATTTAGATGAAAATCCAGGAGTTCTCTTTCAATTCAAAGATTATGGTCGTGGTATCCCAAAGGAAGATTTACCTAACATATTTGAGCGCTTTTTCCGTTCTAGTAATGTAACGGAAATTGCTGGAACAGGATTAGGATTAACTATCGCAAAAGATCTAATTGAAGGGCATAAAGGGAAAATTTTTGTGGAGAGTGAATTAGGGAAAGGAACAACATTTTATTTGTTTTTACCCCAAATTGAATGATTTAACAAAGTTTTAAATATTATTCGGATCATTATTATTGATGTTAAGATTATTGTGAAATCTATAATGTTAGATTCAAAACCCTTAGTAATGGTTGTTGATGATAATGAAGATATTCTATTTAATCTAAAACTTATACTTGAAGAAAATGGTTATGATGTAAAAACTGCAATTAGTGGGAAAAATGCACTTAAAATACTCTCCGCTTTGGATAAAAACCCTGAAGTAATAATAAGTGATATTATGATGCCAGATATGAACGGTTATGAGCTTTTTACTGCTGTATCTGCCAATCCCCGCTGGAATCGCATTCCATTTTTATTTCTTACAGCAAAATCTACTCCTGAAGATATTCGACTGGGTAAAATGCTAGGAGTTGACGATTATATCACCAAACCCTTTAAAAAAGAAGATTTAATTGCATCAATCTCAGGAAAAGTTACTCGTAATAAAAAATCCAATCTTATTGATAATGAAATTAAGAAATTGCTCACTTCTTTACATATTGAAATGCAACCCTCAGCTCTTAATAAAGATCAATCAATGTTATATTTACTATTAGTATATTGGGATGATGTTATTGGTCCTATTTTAAAGAGAAGTTATCCTTCTGATAAAAATTGTACTTTTTCAATTAGTACAATAGGCAAACAGTTATTCCATGCGGCAACGTCTATTTATGGACAGGATAAAATAACGAAAGCTGAGGGGATTTTACTTAATATTGAGAATATTAAAAAAAAGGGTTATGTATTTTTTGATTCCTTTCCAAATAACCATGAAAGATATGGAGAAAAGCAATATATGTTATCTATAATCGCTCCAGTTTTAACTTATTTTGATTCACTTAAAATTAGGGAAATTTTGGCAGAAATCTCTGAAAAAATAAAAGTTAAACAAGGTTGGGATATAAAAGAATATTGGGAAAGAATATTTGAAAGATTATCAGCAGACTCATCTTTACTAAATCCTCAATAAAGTATTCTCATTTTCTAGAAATTTGTGAAATTTTATAATTTAAAAATTAAATTGATTTTCTATCTAATAATTAAGTGAGAAACTTTCCTTTCTTCAATAATCTATAGAAAAAACTTTTAAATTAGCTATTTTAGTAAGTTTTAATGAGAAATCAAACAATAATTTCTCCCCTTTAGGTGAAAAGTATGTCTGAGGCAAAAGAAGAAGAAAAGTTTTTAACATCCCCTGAAGTGTGTGCTTGGGCAGATGATGAAGATAACACATATAAAATTGAGATACAGCTACCTGGAGTAGAGAAAGATACAATTAAACTTAAGATGCATGATGATAGTTTTTTTATTAAAGGAGAAACCGAAGAAACGATATATATAGGTTCCTTCGGTGTTTGTTGTCCAATAAAACCAGAAGAAGCAAAAGCAGTTTATAAAGACGGACTATTGAAGATTGAAGTTCCTTTTAAAGAGCCCGAGTTTCATAGCATAGAAATAGAAATTGAATAAATTATCTTTTTCTTTTTTACATTTTTTATTTTGAGGAAAATATTTTAACTAATTAAACGATATTTTAATTTAATAAATTCTTTTGAAAATTATAGCGAAATATCAAAATAAAGAAGGATTTTTCTTTAATATTCGATATTCATTTCTTTAACATAATCGAAAGCAGAATACGCAGCTATAACTCCTTCAGAGACCCCTGTAATTGCTTGCTTAAAAGGTGCATTAGCTACATCTCCCGCCGCAAAAATACCTGGAATATTTGTTTCTGACTTACGATTGATTTTAATTTCACCTTTTTCATTTGTTTCAACACCAATACGTTTTGCTAAATCAGAATTAGGAACTGATCCAATTTCAATAAAGACTCCATCTATCTCAAACTCTTTCCCATTATCGAATATCACTGATGTTACTTTTCCATCTCCTTTAATTTCTACTATATTTGTTTTATATATTATCTCAATTTTATCATTATCATACACTCGTTGCTTGTTTATAGGTTCTGCTCTAATCTCTTTTCCTCTATAAATAATATATACCTTATTCGCATTTTGAGCCAAAAATAATGCTTCTTTTGCAGCAGAATCGCTTCCACCAATCACACAGACATTTTTATTCTTATAAAAAGGGCCATCACAAGTTGCACAATACGAAACACCCCTTCCAGCAAATTCTACCTCACTAGGGATGCCTAATTTCCTCTTTTCTGAACCAGTTGCTATGCAAATTGAATAAGTTTTAAACTTTTGAAAGAAAGAATGGAGTTCGAAGTGATCATCTACTTTATCAATACTCCGTATCTCATCTGATATGTATGGGATACTAAGTGAGTCCATATGATCCTTAAACATATCCATCAAACCTTGACCACTTATTGATGTAATTGCAGGATAATTCTCAACAATATGAGTCGTAGCAATTAAACCACCAAAAGTTTTGCCTACGACTAGCACATTTATTGCAAATCTAGCAGCATAAATGGCACATCCAATTGCGGCAGGACCTCCCCCTAAAACAATTAAATCATAAGTTTTTTCTAAATCAATACCTTCCATATCAATATTAAACAATTTTTTCTCTCCCTCCTTTATTATAATACAATTATAAATTTTTAATTCGTCTTGTTATATTAATTATATATTAAAAAACGAGAAACTAATATCATATTCTAATTTTTTCTCCCATAAGTTCCTTAAATATTTCTTTAGGTCCTACTATACCTACCAAAGGTTCTTTTTCATTTATTACTGTATATGGAACACAAGAAGTATCATAAATTTGTCCAATATCAGGATTTTCCATTATATCTATTATCACAGTTCTAATTTTACCTCCCGATGCTAGTGCAAATTGAGAAGCAATATTTACTACCTGAGGGCAGTAAACGCAAGAATTTGTTATCATCACTTTAATTGTTGAAGATACTATTCTATTAAGATTTTCTCTGATAGCAACTTCATAATAATTTGGAGCTCCCCCGAATATTAATAAAGCTTGAATAAATGGTTGGATCTCACTGCCTTGTGGAGCCGCTAAATAACGAATCAGCTCATTACCTTCGTTATCGATGAATAATATCGTAGGAACTCGTTGAACTTCATACTTTTTAGCTAAATCTGGGTTCTCACTTACGGATAGCTCTTCAATTGTTAACAATCCATTAGAAGCCTCTTCATAAACTTTTAGAATTGACATACTATACTCATAATCCTGAAATTCACTATTTTTATTTTTATCTATAAACACTCGTAACTTAACTGGTCTAGAAAGCTTCTTCATTTCCTCACGAATCATTTTTTTAAATACATATGAAGCTGGCAATTTTATCTCCCTTTATATTTAATTAAATACAAAAAAATAAAGGCTATCTAGTTAAAATCGGATTAGTATTGGATACGAATATTCTCTCCTATCAGTGCTCTTAATATTTCATTTGGCCCAACCATTCCAACTAAGGTCTTTTGATCATTTATTATAGTATAAGGAACACCAGCAGCGTCATAATATTGACCGATATCAGGATTTGCCATTATATCAATCACTACTGTTCTAATTTTTCCCCCAGATGCAATTGCAAAATTATTAGCTATCGTACAAACTTGAGGGCAGTAAGGACAAGTTTCTGTTATCATTACTTTTATTGTGGAAGGTTGAATCCTGTCTAAATTTTGTTTTATTGTGGCTTCATAATAATTTGGTGCCCCAGCAAAAGCAAATATAGCTTGGATAAATGGTTGAATTTCACCGCCTTGTGGAGCAGCTAAGTATCGTATAATTTCTCTTCCTTGTTCATCAATGAATAAGATTGTAGGCACTCTTGAAATATCATATCTTTTAGCAAATTCAGGATTATCGTCTTTACATAATTCCTCAATTGTTAACATTTCATTGGAATTCTCTTCATAAATTCTCAATAACGCCATAAATTGATTACAATCCATACATTCTCTTATCTGACTTCCATTAAGTTGTTTTTCTTTACATGTAAACACTTTCAATTTAACAGGCTTCTTTAATTTAGCCATTTCTCTCTTAATTATTTCCTTATAATTATCATCTTGAGACATTTTCTAATATCACCTTATACTAATTACGCATACATTCCTCCAAAATCTCTTTCTCCTTTAGTAAGTTTATCTAGCAAATCTTGAGGCGAAAACATTCCGTAAATATGATCCTTCTCATTTATAACCGTATGAGGAACTCCTTGGACTTGGTATTTCATAGCGATATCTGGATTCAAATCAACATCAATTACTTCCGCTGAAATCTTTCCTTTACTAACTATAGCGAATAATGTTAACACTGGAACAGTAGCAGGACAATATGGGCATGTTGGAGTTATAAAAATTTTCATTTTTGACTTTTCTATCTTTTTAAGATGAGTAATGATTTGATCCGCATAATACGGTCTTACTCCTGAAAAGTATTGTATACTATTGAGAAAGGGTACAAATTCAGCTCCAGTTGGATGAGCTGAATATCGAATAATTTCTCTGCCATTTTCATCAACAAATAATATGGCAGGAATCCTAGTAACATTATATTTTTTTGCTTCTTCTTCGTTTTCTTCAGTAGATAATTCCTCTATTTTTAATTTCTCGTTAGATAGATCTTCTAGGGTTTTTAATAATTCATATGTACCCTCACATGCCATACATTTTCTTAGTTTTGTACCATCTTCTTGGGTTTTAAAATCAGTAAAGAGCTTTAAAACCACTTTATCCTTTAATTTAGCCATTTCTCTTTTGATATTATCCATTTCATTTTGTGAAAATAACATAAAATCACCCAATACAGTTCAATATATTATGAATATTTGCTTTCACACTTAAAATAATTTTTCGTTTAATTTATAAGCAAAAATTAGCCGAAATGATTTTTGAATAAAATCCATTGTAATTTCATTAATAATTCAAAAGGAAAGTTTTTAGAACCTTTTATTGATTCCTATCAATTATTTTTCTGAAAATTAAGAATAGAATTAAGCCAATTAAAAACCCTATTGCAATATTAAAAACAAAGCAAAAAATAGCAGAAATCAATATTATAGGAAATAATTTTAATTTAAAATCCTTGATACTAATTTTTCCCAGTAAAAATGAGGTATAAATCAACATAGCACCTAAAATCGCTACTGGAAATTCTGTAAACAGTAAAAGTAGTGTTTCAGAAAAAAGCAATCCTAGGATTAATTCCATTATCCCTTCTAATATCATCGACCCTCCTGTTCTTGCTCCAAAAGCATATTGAGCCATTAATCCCCCAGATCCATGACATAAAGGCATCCCCCCTAAAAATGGATTAATTAAATTCATGGCTCCCATATTAAATGCTAAAGAATTAGCATCGACTTTATTTTCTTTCTCAGGGAATAAATCCCTAACTAATACAACTGTAGCAATCATTACATTAGTTAATGTTAAAAATAATTGAGCGATTCCAGCGAATAACATCCCTAATAAAAAGTTTTCCCAAGTAGGAATTTGTAGATTTAATATTGGAATTCCAAATTTAAAATCTGAAAGTTGTACTGTGCCAGTAAGACACACAATCAAAATCCCCATAAATGTGAGAGCTATAGCTGAAGGAACTGGCTTATTTTCTATCAGAACTAATATTATCAAAATTGAAATAAACCCAAGAAATAGATTTTCTTTGAATAACAATATTCCGGTCCATCCTAATACAAATGCTAAACCAAGCTGTATTCCTCGCACTGCTATAATCGGAACTTTCTTAACAATAGAGTTAAGTTTTTTTGAAAACCCAAGAAGAAACCACACAATTCCCGTTCCGAATCCAGTAGAAATTATCATATTAGGCTCCCATTTTTCTGATATTGCCACGGTTCCAATTGTTTTCTGAGGTTGGACAGGAAGGGGCAAATTAAAACGTATACCTAAAATTATATTAGTTAAACCTAAAGTAATGAAGATTCCTGCCGGATTCAAACCTACAATTGAGATATAACCTATTATAAATGGAATTAATGTACCCCAATCTCCAAAAGCACCTCCAAATTCTCTTAAAGTAAATTTCCTGTATTTTCTTTTTACTCCTTCTTCAGCTACACTTTTCACTGATTCCAAAATTAATCATGTATAAAAAGCCTAAGTTTATTAAGATAATCTTTTTTTATTTAATTTAATTCCTTTTAGTCATGAAAAACATTTTGTGTTTCATTTATGAAGGATTTGTTGACTATGAAATAAGCCTTGCTTGTGCGGAGTTAAATATGGCTGATAATTATAAATTAATTTACATTGCCTATCAAAAGAAACCAATTATAAGTTCTGCTGGTCTAATAATTCACCCAAATAATACAGTTGTTGAAGCTATTGCATTATCTGATGTAGAAGGTCTAGTTATTCCTGGAGGAGAAATTCGAATTCTTAAACCAGAGTTTGAAAAATTAATTATTCAACTTGATAAAGAGAAAAAACTAATAGCAGCGATCTGTGGGGGTCCAGAGTTTCTTGCTAAAACTGGAATTTTAAACGGAAGAGAATATGCCACCTCAATGTATCCAGAGGATTATAAACAAAAAAATGAAATTGATCCTTTCCCAAGAGACACATATAAAGATACTCGAATGATTCGAGATGGTAACATAATTACTGCTAAAGGAGATGCTTTTGTTGATTTCGCTCTTGAAATTTGGGATTGGTTTGATTTATATGAATA
>CAYZTE010000039.1:0-2676 GCA_964481225.1 uncultured archaeon
TTGATTAATTGAATGTCAGGGCTGATGTCTCCCTCAAACCAGTTAAACACCACGTTGTCTTCAAGACTACTTGTCTTTTCATCGTATTTCCAGCAAGGAACGTATCCACGGGCTATTAGCCCCGATTCTTGAAAGATTTTTTGATGTGATGGTTCATATGCAGATACGAAGACTTCCATGTAGCGAATGCTCATCATTTTTGCTAACCTGTGAAATTCCCGCACGAAAACGAGCAATTCTTCCAAGCTGCCGACTTCATACTCCACCTTTTCAAAATTCTGTATTTGAGGCGTGTAAAGGAACTTGAAATAGGAACTCGATCCTTCTAAACTCAACGAGATGTAGTGGTATCTAAACTTATCTTTCGCAACGTTTAGATTTAAATCTTCTTGCAATCTCCTTACTTTCTCGCAGTCTAATTTCAGTCTCGGTTCTTCAATGTTAATAGGCCCTAGATTGTATCTTTTTGAGGAGTAAATGAAACAATCTACGACTTCAGGAATGACTGAAGGGATCTCTTGCGAGCGGTGTTCCCTGAGCGTTTTCTCGTGATATGCAATCACGAATAGGTCCGATTCCACCTTGTTTAAGAAGAAATCCTTGTTTGGAAAGAATGCAAGCGGCAAGACTGCACAGATCTTGGTGAAGTATTGAACCTTCGAGTGAGCCGTGCGAGCCTCTCCATACCACATTAGGATGTCGTTTTCGTATTTCTTATAAAAGTAGATACAAGCTCCAATGTATGCTCGGACAACGTCGATCTTTCCAAGATATTTCTTTTTTAACGCCATTCCTCCTTGATATCCCCTCTTATTTTCGAAATCTAGGACGAATTTCAGGCACCCAAATATGTCCCCTGATTTATCCTTAAAGAGGATGAAATTCACGTTTCCTTCTTCCAACATCTTTCGCATTTCGTCCACATCTTCGAATTCCTTATAAGGATACGTGTCGTTATAAGCCTCCTTGAACAAGTTCGTGATCACTTCAGCTTCTTGGGGCCTTGCAAGTTGAAGAATTGGATTTATTTTTTGCGCCCTACTTTTCCTCTTTAATTCCAATTGTAGCTTGCCACCAACACCAAGATCCAAGGTGTCATCGACGTACTTACAAAGAAAATCGCCTATGTATAGTGGTATGAACTCTTTTGGCTTTATTTCCTTATATTTTTGAATTCCCGGTTCATATAAGATGCTTTCTAATGTCAATTCCTATCAACTTAGTATCATATTGTTTAACTGATTAAACACAAAATTCAAGCCTGCATATTTAAACAAAAATTGCAGGAACTATGATTCAATTTTTTTATTCTTAAGAAAATGATACTCTTGAGGTCTAAATTCTAGGAACATTGAGATATAGATTTTAATCAGCAATAAGGGGATATAAAATTTAGTGAAGAAGAATCCAACTATATAAAGGGACTGTAAATGCTAAAATCACGAATAAAAGAATCCATTCTAAGAAGGGAGTTGCTAAAATCAAATATAAAAAGCAAATTATAATGGGGCTTAATAATCCATTTATGCCAAATAACTTGGGGATTGGATTTTGAAAAAAAAGCATAGAGAGGCTAATAAATAACATGGAAAATATGAACCCTCCAAATGCCAATCCCGTGAAGAAGTAATGAAACAGGCTAAGTGGACCAGGACGTTCTAAACTAAATATCCCTACAAAAACGTATCCTAATCCCCCGATCATTCCGAAGATAGTTCCAATCCGTAATAATTTATAAATAAATCCAATTTTACGCGATTTTGGAATGTTTTTAATAACACGATGCTTTAATTCTTTTTTTATTAGAACATTTATGGGGATCGTGATGAAGCCTGCTAGAATGCACGCAAGATCGAAAATGGAGGGAAATGGAGTATGAAATTTAGAACCTAAGTTGCTAATTGTATGTGTAATGATGCTATATCTCGTGGTACCGTGTTGATTTGCTATTAAAACACTTGAAATCAATAAAGATAAATAAGTGAAAATCCCGATAAATAATAGATATTTAAGTAAATCAGGGAATTTTAGACGTATTGATTTTAAGAGCAATGTAAAATTAAACTCATTCATAACCTCATTCTCAAGATCTACTCCGTGTCCATGAAATAATTTTTCTTTTGACTGCATGTGTGATGTTTCAGGCTTATAATTTTTGATGTCACTAAAATTTTAACAAGTATATTTAAATGAAAAAATGAGGATGGGAATAGTTTGGGAATAATTATATTTTCTCTTCATTAAATTGAGTTATAAAATTCTACTTGCGCCCCATTCACCATAAATGAGACTTCCATATCCCATCTTATCTCATTATCATCACGCATGATAAGAGAGCCATTTATGATGTATTCCCATAATATCAATTTCTGCAATTTTAGCATCTTTTTCATCATGTAGGCAATGGTCCACTTAGATGGCGTCAGATATAATTGATTGCTCATGCATTTAATCAATTTATACAGGATTTCTCCTCCTTTTTTCTCGTCAGTAAATGGTACAAATTTTAATGAATGTAATAATAGTCGGATTTCTAAAATAGGAGTAAATCCCTTTCTCATCTCTTCAAGAATCTCTACAATAAGCTTTGACAACTTCAGATTAATGACGGAATACGTGGCTTGGATATCTACAATGTTTTCAATACACACGATCTCATCACAACTCATTTTTTTT
>CAYZTE010000039.1:2776-18691 GCA_964481225.1 uncultured archaeon
TTGGATATCTACAATGTTTTCAATACACACGATCTCATCACAACTCATTTTTTTTTACCTTATTATCATTAATTTAATTCAGGAAAGGAATGCATATTATTCTATATAAAGAAAAAATTTAACGAAATTTTTTGAACTAAATCATAAGTTTTTAATGATAATTTTATATTGGCGAGTTTCATATTATTATTTAGAAGCCACATATTCAGGATATTTCATTCTAAAATGCCTTCAAAAATCCATTGTCCGAACTGTCAATCTGAAGATATTATTGATTATGGTCATTATTTTGAATGCTCTCATTGTAAATCAGAATTTTTTAAAGAATCATTTAATAGTGAAATTAATGAGGAGGATATATTATCAGAACAAGAGTTAGAAGGCTTTGTGGACACTTTTGATGAACTTAAGGATAAAAACAAGCGTAAAAAGTTTTTAGATTCATTAAAAGACGATTATCTTTAATTCTTCATTTTTTATTTCTCCTATTTGGGTTATTAGATGAAAAATTCTCTATGATTTTTTAAATATTAATTCAAATAGTAGGGCAATGGAAAAAGGCAAAAAAATCATTGTAGCTTTTAATTTTGAATTGGGTAGAATTTTTAACATCATGGATGGATTACCAAAAGACCACCAAAACTATACATGGCTATGTACAATTTGCAAGAGACCACTCTTTTATAATGAAGGTTTAGGGAGGTTCCAACATAAGGGTAATAGAGATTATTGTTTTGAACCAGAAACCATAGAGCATAAAACCATGAAAGCATTTTGGTACGTGCAGTTTCCAAAATTCAATCAGATTTCAGTAAAAAAATTAGAATTCGCGATAGGAGATCAGATCGCGGATGTCTATTTTGAATTAAAAAACAGACTGAAAGTTGTTATTGAATGTCAGAACTCTCAAATAAGCAAGAGAAAATTAATAGAACGGACAAAAAATTATACAAGTAAAGATATTTACGTGTTATGGATATTTAACGGGTATGGTACTTGTGTATCTGATGAAAAAAATCCAAGAAATGAGGAAGAAATCGGAGTATTAGGAATGGAAAAGAGAGTTCATTCTTTATACGGTGGTCGAATATATTACATGAACATAGCAGGAAAAACAATTATTGAACCGCCCTATGCCCTTCACTTTGCGCCCTTCTTTAAACATAAGGATTCAGAGATTAACTACTTTGGATATGATAAATATTATAAAGATAAACGTAGTGCTATTCTTGGTAGAATCCCAACCTACAAGATCTTATGTGTAGAGAGTAAGGGATATAAGTTGGCACGATTTACTGATAAACATGTGAGCCCATTATGTACAGAGCGAATAATCACCTGTATTAAAGAAATTTGCCATAAAAATTTAGTAAAAAGCAAATCCATTAATGATACAATTGAAATCTCTATAGATGCAATAATAGAAAAAGTAAAAGACAGATTTGGATCTTATTTACCTCATCTATTATTAAAAAATTCCAGTAAAATTAAAAAAATAAGTCATGAGAAAGTGTTAGATGAAAGATATAACATTCAAGAAGTATTAACGGTTCGAATTTCTGATTATCTGTAATAGAAAATTTTAGAATCTCACGATGTTCAAGTAAAGAACCTTCCTGAAAATATTGGAGATTTAAGATTGATAAAATCTCTACCAGATTTTGCTGGAAACTCAAAAAATTTTTACTACCAAAAATCAAAAGGAGATCCAATAAAAAGATATTAAGAAATTGTATTAAAAGTTATTCGTCAGATTTTAAACGATTCAATTCTTTTTCCAACTCGGCTATTTTTTTATCAGAGACACCAGAAGCCGCACTGGGCAAGGCAACACCCATTTCTACTTGAATTTCAGCATCCATTTCTCCGAGGACTTCGTTGACATCTGAATCTGTAACCGCTGTATCAATGGTTATGCTATCTATGCCCTCTGTTGCGATCTCGGCCGTTACAGCAAAATCTTCCATATCGAGATCTACTTGTTT
Organism: uncultured archaeon; assembly: GCA_964481225.1. Taxonomy (GTDB): domain Archaea; phylum Asgardarchaeota; class Lokiarchaeia; order Sigyniarchaeales; family SOKP01; genus Loki-b32. The sequence goes on from CAYZTE010000039.1 coordinate 4,762, forward strand.
CATCATTTCTGTTATTTGGGGAAGTGAGATTTGAGTTTTCAATGCGGAAAGCGATTGAGCAATCCCACCAATGATTTGAGAAACATCCTTAACGGCAGTTGCTTGTTCTAACTTAAACATTAAGCCTTCTAAATTAGTTCGAAATGCGTCTATTGCCCTTGCCTGCTTTTTAACTTGAAGATAATTGCGTGCGTGAAACTTTGAGCCATCCAGGTCTCCTGATTTTCTCAAATTTATTGCCTTGTCACGAGCGAGTTTTGCGCTCATTTCTAATTTTTTAGTTTGGCGCATTAATCTTTTATTAAAGACTTTCAATTTAACTGCTGCGGAACGGGCAGAATCTTTTTTTTTGCCTCCTGAAAGCCAACTTGAGAGATCCTTTAAAAAACCCATATTTATCAAAACTTATTAGTAATTATATAATATATAAATAGCTATGATTTATATATAATTTTTTGGAGACCAATCTTTATTCGCGGTCTTTAAAGAGTAAATTTGATATATGCGGTTGGGATTATTAATAATACAGAATACTAATTTAGTTTAACTTCAAATATATATTATATTATGGTATAGTTATTATGTCTTCAGTTGATTCAAAACTTTATCAATATGCTGTTAAAGAAGCACAAGAGGCTGTTGCTTTAGATGGGCAAGGCAAATTTAGACAAGCGATTAACAAATATCAACGCGCAGCGGAAATCTTAATACAATTCATGAAATATAATAAAAATCCCCAAATGCGAGCGCTTTGTCAAAAAAATATAGAAGAATACGTTAATCGAGCAACCATATTGAGATCGCATTTAAGTGGACCACGAGATAGAGTAGGGAAACCCGCTGAACCTAAAGGTGAGGGCGCAAAAGGTGAGGAAGCTGGGGTTTCGAGTGAAGAACAAGAATTAATTGACACGATTTCGGGTACGATTGTCACGGAATCTCCTAATATAAAATGGAATGACATTGCAGGTCTCGAAATGGTTAAGCAAGCTTTAAGAGAAGCTATTGTTTTGCCAATAGCAAAACCAGAACTTTTTACTGGTGCTAGAAAACCGTGGTCTGGAATATTACTGTTTGGACCACCAGGTTGTGGTAAAACCTTACTAGCTAAAGCTGCCGCGACTGAATGTCACGCTACTTTTTTTAGTGCTTCTTCTGCTGATTTATTAAGCAAGTGGTTGGGTGAAAGTGAAAAGTTAATTAGCGCATTATTTAAAGTTGCAAGATTAAAAGCTCCTAGCCTAATATTCATGGATGAGATAGATTCGGTTGCTACAAAAAGAGGAGAAGGATCCGAGAGTGGTGGTGAAAGAAGGGTTAAAACACAACTTTTAAGCGAAATCCAAGGATTGAAATCATCTCATGATAAACCATTATTGGTTTTAGGAGCAACAAACCGTCCATGGGATATCGATACCGCAATGCTAAGTAGATTTGAGAAAAGAGTATTTGTACCAGTCCCCGATATAAAAGCTAGAGCAGGTATTTATAAGATACACACTGAAGGAGTAGATACAGCATTAACTGACGAAGATTTTGTTGAATTAGCAGTTAGAAGCGATGGATATTCTGGTCGAGACATTGCAAATGTATGCCGTGAAGTAATAATGTTGCCCATTCGCGAATTAGATATGAGTGGTCTTTTAGATGAGTCAGATAAGGAGGTTAAAGTCAGAGATATTACATTAAAAGATTTTAAACGCACTCTTCAGAAAGTTAAACCAATGACTAATAAAGCATTATTGAAACAATATCAAGATTGGGCGGATGAATTCGGAGAATCATAAAAAAGTCGAATGATAAAAATGGAAAGGCAAAGAGAAAGATCGAAAGAAATTCCTAAAGAAGTTAAGGAAAAAGCAGAAAAGGAATTAGAGGAGTTAAGGAAAGAACTCGCGCGCTTAAGGAAATTAAAAAGCGAAAAAGAACAATTAGAGAGAGAAGCCGTTCAAAAAGAGATCATAAAGCAAGAAGACACAAAAGCAGCAGATTTAACCGGTTTAGAAGCGCAATTTGACAAACTTGAAGATTTTTTGAGCTCAGAACTTGGAGAAATGGATCAAAACGCTTATAAGCAACATGCTGAGCAAATAGAAGTAGAACTTCAAGTACTTGAAGAAGAAATCGTAGGAGAAAAGGGGCTTATAGAAAAAAAGTTAACAGCTTATGAAACTTTGATTGAAAATTATCCTTGGCTTGAAGAAGAAAGGAAAAAATTCATGTATACAATGCCAGATAAGAATAGAAACAAAAATGATTATGTTTCATGGAAAACTGAATGGGCAAAAGTCCTCTTTGATTATGCCCGATTTGCCGTTCTTCATATAATTTATATAAGAGAATTAAATGCTGAAAAACCTTTTTCTAATTTTACTAATCGTGAGCAATATATAATAGAGATTTGTGAAGAATTAATTAACCATAACCAGGCAAAATGGCTCTCAAAAAAGAAGGATAAATTAAGAGTATATTGGAAAACACTCGAAGTATGGTCTGATGAAATATATAATTGGGCTTATGAAAATGGAAAAATTGAACCAATCATGATATACGAACTTAGAGAAGCAAAGCAGGAAGATTTTAGCTCACTTCCACTTGAAGATTTAGAAGAAATTTTTAGAATTTTAGCGAAAAACAGGAGAGCTAAAGTGCTCAAGTTAGAAAATGGAAAATTGGCTTTTAAAATCAAATTAGAATAATCTTAAATTCATTTTATAAGGACGGGAAAAACCATTGCTTACCCGTGAGCACTGATTCCCTAAATTTTGCTATTCCACTTTTTTCAAGTGATTCTAAAGCCCTGATAGCACGATCTTGCGACCATTCTAATTTCGTGCATACATCCTCTAAAGAAACAACACCTTTTTCTTTGGCAATTTCAACTACTTTTGCCTCATCATCCGTATATTGAATGGGGAAAAAACGGACCATCATCGCACCAGAATCTAATTCTGTAATATCTTCAATCACTTTTGTCTTTTTTAAGAGTTTCATTGATTTTTCTACATCTTTGACTGAAACATTCCCCTTTAAAATTCCTGTATTTGTTAATTCAAAGACTTCTGATAATGGTATTATTCCGCCAGTTTCTTCTTTACTCATTAAAACTCTTTGATAAGCAAGCATTCCCAATTTTTCATGGTCTATTTTAGAGAATTTTTTTAACACATCATGCTCAGTTATTTGCTCAGTAATTATCTTTGAAGATGGGATGTTGTATTTTCTTTGCAATTCTTTAACTTCTTCTCTTAATTCAGGAGTCAATGCTAAAAGAACACCATGTTTTTTCGCTAATTCCCTTAATTGATCTTTTGTAAATTTTTCAACAGCTGCTTTTGCTTGCATGTCTTTCATTTTAAGTTCTGTTGCCTTTTTTCTCATTGCTTCCCTTAAATCAATCTCGTCTTCTATTTTTCGAATACCCATTTTTAGATAACACTATTTTTTAATACTTTTATAGATTAATATTAATAAGGCTTCTTATTTCTTTTTTTTTAATTGGTCATGGATGATCCAAAAAATTTTAGAAAGATTAACGAAATAGAAAGAAATATAATCTTTACATCCCTTTCTGATATTTCTTCAAAATTATTGCCAATTATGGATAATATTGGAAATTTTTTGTATATTTCTTTAAAAAAATTAACGAAACAAAACCATTATCCTGATATCTATCTAATTTCTAATGAATTGTTTAAAGCCATTGAAAAAGTGAATGAAACGGATAAAGTTGTTTTCGGTGGATTATATTTTGGATTTATCAAGAAAGGTCGGCTCTATTTAAGCTTGGAGGGTGTAGAGTTTTTATATAATAGTGGTATCTTTTCTGAATTTCGCCGATTATACGTTAATGAAAATGGGGAAAAATCCATTCTTTATGGAAATAACATCTTAAAAAACATGATGGTTAAAGCTCCTTCTAATTTAAAGGAAAAAGATTTCTTATTGGTTTTCAATGAATTAAATGAAATTATTGCAATAGCCCAATCTCAAGTAGAATATAATAGTATTCAAAAAATTAAGCCTCAAGATATTATTGCCATTAATTTAAGGGATAAGGGATTTTACTTAAGGAAAGATCAGTAATTAAAAAAAAATTGATGCCTTAATAATATCATATTTTCCTCTAACATCTTATAACATCGGATTTCGCTTAATTCTCCCTAATAATCTGAAAGATGAATGAATCAATTATCTTTACATTTTCTGCATATATAAATCCATTAGGACCAAATTTATACAGACAGATCTAAATCAAAAAAAATGAGAAAGATATTATTTTTAATGAGAAAAAGTTAAACTCCATTATTGATGAGAAATTTCATTCATCCATCTCAAATTCTGCACTTAGATAATTAACTTCATCTTCAGGAAGTAGTTCCATCTCCTCCTTGAGCTCATTGTAAAGACTAAAAAATTCCGAAGATATGGAAAGTGGAGATTTAATTAGTTCTGTTTTTATTTCTTCATATTCTGCTTCATCTGTGAATATGCTTCGCAGCTTATTTACCAATTCTAACGGAATTTTCGCATATTTACCTGTCAATAGCAATGGTTGCTTCTTACTTTTTATAATCTTGTATGGAAAATTTGAAAAGTATTTTTCGATCAGCTCAAATGATCCTTCATATTGATTCATATCTTTAATTGAAGTCTTTAACTCGCGCTCGAATTTTTTTCCAAAATCATCTGTAAATTTCACCACTGAATCACGCAATAATTGTGAAGACTTGGAAGCAACTAACCCAACCGTGATCAATTCAGATTCTCTTAGAATTAAAATCCCTTCTTCTAATTGAATATCTAATAATCCCCCAATGTTCATTACTTCTTCACTCATTAGTTGAACTGCGTTTAAAAATCCAGTAAATATCGTTTCATTAATAGCTGGTTCAGACCAATCATGATCGTACAATGGATGACCTTCTCTGTCTTTTACAATAATTCTATGAATCGTAAAAGGTAAAATGTAAAGAAGTTTTGGTTCTCTCATTATTGCAATTATAAAAACAAAAGTTCCTAGTCCTGCTGAAATATCTGCAAATAATATATAAATTGGGTCCAAGTAATAAAATATATAGATAGTCAATGTAGTTGGAGAAAGAATTATTATCCCCATAAAAAAAATATAAGCATCTTTTTTAATTAAAAATGGGGTATTTAACAAGGTTTTTAAACCCCAATAGATAATAACAACTCCAAGTAATATTTGAAAACTATCACCGATTATCTCGAATAATCCCGTCATATTGGTTGTTAAAAATCCAGATTCCTTCACGATGTTAACAGAATTGGGTTGAAACGCCAAAAAACTGTATAATATTCCCAAGCTAAAGGTTAAAATTAAAGCTATTGAGTTAAAGGTTTCTTTAATAATATAATTTATACCTATAATAAAAAATATAGTTGATGGAAATAACATCAAGGCATATATTCGACATATTAACTCATTCAAAAATAAAATTGATATTGAGTCAATAATAAAGAATAAACTCATAAAAAGCATTCCTAATCTTATATAAAACAGGGATTTTGTTTTTTTAGTTTTAGGTTCAATATAAACCAATATTACTGCAATAATAACAATAATGCCAACTATAATTTCAACAATAACCTCAGGCGTCCAATTTAATGCCATTCTCTCTTCATTTCCTTTTTCTTTTTTTAATTTCTATTTTTCTTATGTAATGTGATTTCAATTATTTAATCTTGAGTTTGTTTAAGATTTTAAAGATATATTCCTTTTTATTAGGATTTATGAGGATTTTTTTGTTAGATTCTTTACCTAAGGAAATTAATCCATAATCGGTCAGATTCTTTAAACGATAATAGACATTTTCTCGTTTTTCATTTATGGTTTTATATATTTCTGATTTTATTATCGATTGTTGCTCAATCAGTAGATTTAATAATTTATTATTTATTTTGTCTCTTAGTAGAAAAAATAATTTCCCCGCCTCATCATCCATATCAAATGGAAGGAACACGGAATAATTTCTAACTTTAATCTTCTTGATGTATTTAAATTTAAGTAACATTTCTAAATGCCAAACTAACTGCCCTGAACTTCCAACAGTCCCTAAATCATCACATAAAACTTTTTTTCTCAAAAATGAGAAGTGTATACCAGGATATGTCGTAATAAAATTATAGATTCTCCTCCTAAATTGATTTATAAGCACTTTTTCTTTTGAGAATTTTGAACCTTCAATTATAATTTTCTTATTTATTAAAAATTGGATTATTGAGAAAAGACCATTCCGAGGTATTTTTAAACGTTTTTTTGCTATATTGTATAGAATTTCCGCAGTGAGTACTTTGTTTTTACCCATTATCTCTTCGGCAATCTCTATTACCCTCTGAACACTGGGATGTTGCATTCCAATGGGTTTAGAAATAATCTGAGTTTTCATAATACAACTATATTCCTTTATTTAACAATGTAGTCGAGACAATCGCGTTCAATTTAGGATGTTTAATCCTTTTCGTTTCTTAGTTCTTTATAAAGTTTTACAAATTCTGAAAAGGTACCCTCAGGTGATTTCAGAATTTCCCTTTTTACTAATTTCCTAACATTATGGTCTTTAATACTTCTATCAAGAATTCTATAAACAATTTTTCTTAATAAATATAGGTGAATGTTATCTTTAAAAAAAGTAAATCTCAAAATATTTCTTAGTGGTATTGGGTAATTTAATAACTTTAGTTTTTTCCGCTTTTTTTTCAACACTCTAGTTTTGTATTTTAGTAGGACTGCCTCTATTATTTTTAACATATCACTTTTCTTATGCTTGCTTGTTTGCTTTCTTTTTTCTAAGCTTGTTTAATAAATAGAGAATAGAATTACTGTTATTTTGCTTAGAGCAATTAGAAAATGTGAATTGCTGGCAAGAAATTCAACAAATGAATTGAAAAGAATATTCATTTTTTCCAAGAAAACCTTAATTAATAAATTATTGGGTTTCAGATTCGTATTAATCAATACATCCCTATAAAGGTATAAAGACCAAATTTCAACAAAAATATCTTATGATAAAAAATAATGAATAAATTTGTAGGGACAATGTTAGTTCGCAGGTTTCTCATACCATTTATACTACGGAAATAAAAAATCTTAAGTAATTTCTCTCTTAATTAAACATAAAAAAAATCCAATTGTATCGTGTACGTGGGGATATAACCTTTGAGAATGTTTTAAATCCTCGTTTAAAGGTTTTCCGTAAAATTCAGTTAATCCAGATATCCCATAAGATTTAGATATTTTAGCTATAGTAAAATTAGTTTCATTTTCCAAGATTTCGTTGATAACCAGTTCATTTTCTTCAGGACCAATAGAACATGTACTATAAAGAAGCATTCCATTAGGTTTTAACGCTTTTAAAGCCGCTTTAAGCAATTTCTTTTGGATGTGTGCCATTATCTCGATGTCGTTCATTTTTTTACTCTTTTTCCTGCTTGGATCTTGTCTTACTAATCCTTCACCCGTACATGGGGCATCCAATAAAATCTTATCACCCTTGATCTGAAATCCAGGAAGGTTTATTGCATCGTCATTTAAAACAATTGAATTTGTTATTCCCATTCTGCGCAAATTAACTTCTAGAGCCGGGATTCTGTTTCTATTTTTATCAATTAATATGAGCGTGCCTTCATTTTTCATTAACTGAGCTAAATGAGTTGCTTTACTACCTGGTGCTGCACACATATCTATTACAATATCATTTGGTTGTGGGTCAAGAATTATTGCAGGAAGCATAGAAGCAATATTTTGCAAGTAATAATAACCTTGGAGAAATTCATGAGTAGACCCTAGACTATAAGTTTCTTTAATTACTTTAAATCCAGACGGAACCCATTCAATTGGCTCTAATTCGAATCCTTTTTGTTCCATTCTTTTTTTCAGATCTAAAGGAATAATTTTAAGAGTATTAACACGAATTGAGGGTGTTAATGGACGTTTATTTGCCTTTAACAATTCTAAGGTCCCTTCGATTCCTAAAAATTCGAAGTATCTTTCAATCATGTAAGGCAGGTATCCAAATTCTTCCGCAAGCTTCTGAGCGGATCTTTCTTTTTGAGAAATTAACGCATCAACTCAATACAAATCTGTTAATACTAATAAAAAATAATTAATTATAATTGTTATCAGAAAAAGTTGTTTGGCATGATTGAAGTAGAAATTAAAGTAAGAATTTCAAATCCGGATCTTATAAGGAAAAAATTTGAAGAACATAATGGAATATATAAAATATCGCTACTTCATGAAGATACTTATTATAACATGCCAAAAGGATTAAGAGATTTTAAGACGACTGATGAGGCTTTAAGATTAAGAAAATCTATTGAATTCAACAAAACCAATAAGGATAAATCCCGAAAAAGATTATTCTTTATAACATATAAAGGAAGAAAAATCGATGAATCAACAAAAACAAGAGAAGAAATCGATTTAAAAATCGAAAATATTGAAAAAATGAAAGCTATATTAAGAGCACTTGGATTCCAAGAGATATTTACAGTCCAAAAAGAAAGAGAATTATATGAGTTTGATTATAAAACGTATCGCATTGAAGCTCTAATTGATTACTTACCAATTTTAAAACAACACTTCATAGAAGTAGAATGCTTATCAGATTCATCTGAAGAAATTGACGAAACTCGTAAAACTCTCTTCAATTTTTTAAAATTATTCGGTATTAAAAAGGAAGAATCAATAAGGAAATCATACTTAGAATTAATTACGGATAAATTTAGGGGAAGATTGGAAAAATGATTTTATAGCCGTTTTTCAAAAAGTATATGAAAGATTTAATTTAATATTAGTTATGGTATCGTTCATTTTTTCTTTAAATCGGTATATTCTCCATCCATAATTCGTGCCATATACCTTCTTCCTTTAATGATCCACATGATCTTATGTCCCTCCCTGGCTTTTTTTCCCCACTCAGATTTTTTATGACGGTTTTGCTCTATAAATTTATATCCAAATAAATCTACGTATTTGATTCCACTCGAGAACTTCTTTATTGGATATTCAATCTCATCAATTTCAGCATTTTTTTTGCCTTCAAATATCGCTTGATAAATTTTCAAGCCATTCTCTTTTAAATTTTCCATTTTTAAGATTCACGGTTTTAACAAACATTTAAACTCATAAGTTTCATTATAGATTCAAGATAATGAACAAAAATACTGCATTTAATAACTTGTTAATATAAATAATAAATATTTCGTGTTATTAACTTTAAAAAGAACTTAGTTCTAAAAGTTTATATGATCGGTACGTTCTTAAATTATCATAAAAGAGAAGAAGAGATTTTGGAAAAAGAGCTATATAATGACATTTTACCTCTTGGTATTTTGATTTATACTTAGTGATCAGTATGGTTTATTTTAAGCTTAACGATATAGGATTTAATTGCGGAATAGATAAAACTAAATGCCCAAAATATCCAAAAGGTTGCTTGAAATGTATTAAAGAGCGATTAAAAGGATTAAGCTTTGAATTTGATTCCAATTTTGAAGCTTTTGAGATTGATTCAATTGAAAAACGACAGCAAATGGAGCGTGAATTGATCTGGCAGAAATTCTTAGATGTCTTGAATATAAGACACGTCGTCATGATGGATAAAGAATCAGGCTTAGCATTGTTGAACTATCCGGTTTCAGGTGAAAAAGTTGACGCAGAACTATTGAGTGGATTTATTCAAGCTAATATTACGTTTTCCGAATCGAGTAAGGTTTCAAACGATATTTCGAGGTTCTCTACAAGCCATCAGTTTTATGAATTTCAATATAAGAATTTCAATATCCTTCTTACGAATGGAGACTATGTTAGGCTTTGTTTAATCCTTGACCATAAGGCATCTGATCACATGAGAACTCAAATCAATCATTTTATAAATATGTATGAGATTACCTATCAAGATACATTCATTAAATTTCGAGACACACGCGCATTTGATTTAAATGATATGATTGAATATATAATTGATTCCTTTAATATTAATTTGGTATTTCCGATGACTTTAGCCCAATCAATTGCTCCCAGTGATTTAGAGACACTGGAAAGAAATCAGATTCAAAAAGCCATAGTAAATTTAGTAAAAGAGCTTCTTATTTCTAAACCATTTTTCTTTATAAACAATTTACTGAATAAAGTAAAGAAAATTGTGAATATTGAAGCAAATAGAATTCTTTATGAAATATATCAGCTTGTAGAAAAGAATATCCTTTTACCTACAAAACTCGAAACCGCTGTAATTAATATAGAAATGATTAAAGAAGCAAATCATAAGAAAGTTGAGAAATATAAACCGATCTCCTCAATAATTATTACTGATCATGATCTTGATGAGCTGAGAGAAAAAATAAGTGATATTGATAGCACATCAGCAGCAATGTTGATAAAAGATTTGATGAAAAAAGGTAAGACTGCAGAAAAGTCGGCAGCATATCAAGAAGCAGAAAAAGAATATAAAAAAGCACTTTTTATAGCAAGAGAATTGGATCTAAAGGAAGACATTGGAAGGACTTCATATGTAATCTTAGAACTAGAAAAAAAAACCAAGCAAATAGAACTAGAATTTATCTTAAAAGCAGGCGAAAATGCTGAAAAAAGTGGAGATACCATTAATAGTATCAATTATTATCAAAAAGCATTAAAGATCCTTGAAAGTTTTTTGATCTATAATATCTCAGATTCACGAATTAAAAAATTAAAGAAAAAAATATTGAAGCTTCGTTCAGAAATTTAAAAGAAATCTATCCCTTCTTTTATGATTTCATGATGGCATATTGTAATAGAACCATTAGATGGAGCAATTAAACTAACATTTTCTAACACTTCTACATGAGAAGCAAGTATGACTAAATTTTGATTATTTCCTTTTAATTCAGCACCATTATGAATTAAACAATTATCAGACAATATTACTTTTTCTAGCTTAACATTCTGCGAAATGTATGCTTCGTTGTAAATCAAAGCTTCTTTAATTTCGGAATTGGCATCTATGTAAACATTATCTCCTACTATAACATTTGGTCCAATTTTACAATTTTTTCTAATAACAACATTTTCTCCAATGGTAACAGGGGGATAAATTAAAGTTTTCCCCTCAATATCTAGACTATCATCAATTAAATTTTTTGCTTTCCCATTTAGGCTTTTTAGAATATCATTCATCAACATTATATTTCCTTCTAACAATTCTATAGGCTTCCCAATATCCTTCCAAATACCTGATATAGGATAATGATATAAGTTTCCTTCATTTGTTAATTGTGGGAAAACTTCCTTTTCAATTGAGACCTTTTTCGCAGGTTCAATATACTTGAAAATATCCGGTTCTAATAGATATACACCAGCGTTAATCGGCATTGAAACATAATTTCCACCAGGGGGTTTATATTCCGTCTTTTCGAGAAATCTTAAGAGTCTATTTGATTTTTCATCAACGATTAAAACTCCGTATCTCGATGGATCTTCTACAATTTTGCTTGCGATTACTCCAATCCCTTCATATTGCTGGTGAGCATTAATCATTTGCTTAAAATCAAAATTTAATATAACATCTCCGTTAAGCATGAAAAAATTATCATCCTTTAGGAAATCTTCGGCCAATTTTATTGCCCCTGCGGTCCCCATGGGCCTCTTTTCATCAGTGTATTCTATCTTTATTCCAAGCCTTTTTCCATCTTTAAAATAATTTTTTAGAATATCAGCCATTACACTAACAGCTAATATAACTTCTTTTACCCCAGCCGATTTTAATAATAATATCTGTCGTTCAATAACGGGTTTATTAACTATTGGAATTAATGTTTTTGGAATTGTACAGGTTAATGGTCGTAATCGAGTACCCCATCCACCAGATAAAATAATTCCCCTTGTCATTCTTAAGTATCTCTAATTAATTAAAATTAATTCATTTTTAATTATGTTGTAAAAGAATAAAAGATAAATTAATTTGTCTTAACTAATTTAAAAAGAAAATAGAATAGTAAAAACTATTAAGAAAACTTACTTTTTTCCTTATTTCTTATATAATGGATCTGCTTCTTGTAAAGTACGTCTCTGAACTTTTCCTAAGATGTTCTTGGGAACTTCCTCAATAAACTCGATGATAGTTGGGCATTTCCACTTTGTCATATTCTTTTCTGTCCAAGCTATTAATTCTTCTTCAGTAATTTTGTCAATATACTCCGATTTTAAAGCAACCCATGCCTTTGTTATTTCTCCAACCTTTCCTTTAGGATCTGGAAGTCCTGCTACAGCAGCTTCTGATACGGCTTCATGGCTCATGAGCATTGTTTCTACTTCTGCTGGAAAGACGGAGTGTCCTGCTACTTTTATTAATTGCTTCTTGCGGTCTCTAAGAGCAACGGTTCCATCTTCATTCATGAAGCCAATATCACCCGTAAGAAGCCACGTTCGGCCATCCCATTTTTTAAGAGTTTCTGCACTTTCTTCGGGCTGGTTTAGATATCCTTGCATTACTTGGGGGCCACAAACACATAATTCTCCAGTACTTTCTTCCCCATATTTTGATCCCGGTAGCCCATCTGCTATTGGTCCCTTTTCAAACTCATCCACGTCAAAAATAGCCCAATCAGTACCAGTAAATGGCATACCGATTACTCCTACTGGACTTTCGCCGAATAAATTACCAGCACTTACTACTGGACTTGCCTCTGAAAGACCATATCCTTCAACAATCCTTCCACCAGTATTTTCTTGAAAAGCTTGTTGTACAGGAGCATGTAAAGGTCCAGCTCCAGAGATACAAAGTCTTAACCTACCCATCAAGTTTGGAAATTTTTCAAGGTCAGGAAAATCTGCGATCCTTTTAAAAAGAATTTCTGCTCCAGCATAGAAAAGACCTTTTGGAGCCTCGATGTGCGTTATTTCTTTAAGCAATTCTTTAGTTTTGGGGGGCCTTGGAAATAACATCATCCAACCTCCCAATGCGAGTGCAACATTCATTACAGCCGTCATAGCAAAAGAGTGAAACAGCGGCAAAACACCAACATCTCCAGCGCCAGGATTTTCACCACCAACCCATAATACACACTGCGTTGCATTTGATACTAAATTATGATGGGTTAAAACTGTTGCTTTAGGAACGCCTGTCGTTCCACCTGTCATTATATAAGTTGCTACATCTTTTACAGGATCAATATCTACTTTTGGAGGGTTTGGTTCTGTTTTGAGAAGATCTAAGAATTTAATAGGTTTCGGGAAATCTACTTTTCCTCTTGGTATTGCAAAATATCCTAAAACTTTTTTCCACCCTGGAAAATCTTGAGCTATATCCATTATGTTAGTGTATATTACCATTTCTATATTTGTCTTGCTAATGATTGGACGTACTAATTCGCTGTAAAAAGCATCCAATGTAATCAATACCTTTGCATTAGTAATTTTCATGTGATGCAATACTTCTAAAGGTTTATAAGTTGGATTAATTCCAGAAACTATTACTCCCAATTTAGCACATGCATAAAAAGCAATTACATATTGAAAGCTATTGGGTAATAACAAAACCACTACATCACCTTTCTTTATTCCAAGTTGATGAAAGGCGCTTGCTAATGAATCTATTGCTTTTCCCGCTTCTTCATAAGTCATCCAAGATTCCATGAACCACATCATATTTTCATTAGCATATTTCTTTCTTTGCCGTTCAAAAAATTCCCCTAAAGTAATTTTTTCGAAATCATTGTTTTTAGGGGTGTCCTCTGGCCACCATTTCTTAAACCATGCTTTATCTTCATTTACTTGCCAATCAGCCATTTTTTTTTCACTTTTTCGGTTTTAAAGTTGGTTTTTAAAGAGATTTCAAATTTTTATTAATAATTTTGAATATTAAAATTAATTGCTTTAGATTTAAAAATTTTACAAAAATTCAGTTTTTCAGTTGTTTTCTAG
>CAYZTE010000040.1:0-18444 GCA_964481225.1 uncultured archaeon
AGGATATTCCTGCCAATTTCCCTTCGAATATATTTTTTCTTCCTACGGTTTTGATTCATATGCTTATTATGACTTCCGTGAATAATTATTATAACACAAAAAAACTGTCTAAGAATGAAAAGTTTTATATAAGAAGGCAAATAATGAGACTGCTAACAAAAAGATATATTATAGAATCCATTTATGGAGAAATATGCCCAACTTGTGGGGAGTTTAATACAAAAGATCATTTAACTGTATTCATTTTTCATCATCTAAATAAAAAGATTAAGTCGATTGATGCTAGTAAATTATACCATCTTCCTTGCACCGAGATTGTTCGAATTTTAGAAAAAGAGAGGGGGGGCTACATTTGTCATAATTGCCATACGGTCATTCATTATAAACGCATTCATTTGTTAGAGCAGGTATATGACGATAAAAATGTCATCGAAAAAGTTTATGATGATTATAATAATGTTAATGAGAAATTCACTATCATTAAAGATATAAATTCAATTGTGAATCCTATAGAAAAATCAGACTACATTAGTGAGAATTTAGAAAAATACTTGTGTGCAGTTTACGAACTTTCGCAGACTGGGCGTGATGTCACTACTCTTGCTCTGAGGGATTATCTAAAGAAAAAGTATTCATGGTCCGTGATTGATTTTTTTAAGAAAAATAAGGCAATAAAACTTTTTGTGGATGTTAAAGCCGGAAGACCTTATAGATTCATTTTGAATGATAGAGGAAGAGAAGCAATTTCATTAATATACCATTTCAGAGATTACTTTAGTTCAATCTAGACTTCTATAATTATTATTAATTCTTCTAATATGGCCTATTATGTTTTTTAAAGGATATGTCTTTATAGCTGAATAGTCTGTTTTACTTTCTTTTTTTTTCTCTTTTTTGAGGTAAACACGATTTCTTCTAATTTATAAATCCGTTCACAGTATAGGCATTGAATTTTTAATGGTTTTTCTTCAAGAACCATAAACTCAGTATCAATTGGTTCTTCTGAATTTGTTATACATGTTTGATTTGCACATAAAATCAATTTTTTTATAATGTTTGGAAGTTTCACTTTTTTTTTTTCTATTACTTTATAGTTCTCGATTAATGAGATTGTTGCGTTTGGTGATAATATGGAAATTTGTTGCATCTGGATTTCATTCAAAAAAACATTTTCAATTTTAATTAGATCTTTTTTGTGATATTTCCTTGAAGAAACATTGACTCCTATCGTCATTAAATTCTTCGATTCATCAAGACCTGTAAGACTAAGAATTGTTAAAGCATAACCCGCATCTATATGATCAATAACGGTTCCTTTAGAGATTTTATCAATTTTTAATTTTTCTTCTGACATTTTCATAAATAAAATCATCTTAATTGAAAAAATTTTTGATAATTGCTAACGTATAAATTCTAATCATTCTAAAAAAGTTAAAATAAAAAACAGTATTATGGATAAAATAAAATTATAAGACAGGTTGTCATCAATTACTAAATCTAAATAATCTATTAAACCAATAATTACTGAACCAATAAGGGGAATAAAAAATAACGAGAATAAGGCGGGCATATATAATTCTTTTAATAATAATAACACGATGATACCTGAAATAAAAGATGTGACCATCCCTGCAAATAATCCTTCATAAGTTTTATTTGTGTTTCGAATTTTATTAGTTCCTATTATTCTTCCAATTAAATTAGACGCAATATCTCCAAAAATTGCCATTACTATTGATGTACAGATTATTAAAGGACCAATTGGTTGAAACAATCCATACAATATGATTATTGAAAAACATCCGATGCTCATAGAAATGTGAGGACCTACTCTCATATGTAATTCTTTTTCTCTCAATATACGATTAACAGGTTTGAGAGGATATATCTCAGGTGCTAGAATCCTAATAATATCAGCTGCTAGCAGCCCGATTAAAGAAACTCCTACTAAAAAAACTACTAAATTTTGGGTAAAAACCATAATATCTCCATTTTCATTGAACATCTCAGATATAAATTCTGGTAAAAATTTGAAAATACTCTTGAATACATTCTGGAGTAAAAATCCAAGATGAAAATAAAAAAAAATAATTCCTAATACGACTAAATGAGTTAATTTCCTATAAATTTCATATTTAAAAGGTAATTCCGCAAATGAAGAACTTTCTTTCTTATCAACATTTTTTCTCCTCTTCTTGAATTTTTTTTTCTCGCGGAAAATGAAAAGATATAGGATCGGAAAATATATTCCTATAAAGATGATCATTAAAAAATTAAAAGGGAAGACAATGAAATCCCTATGTGGAAGGTTTAAAACTTGTATTAATACTAAATTAATTGTGATTGATATAATCAAAACTATAGCATTTGTTAAATTATTAATGAACGCACCTTTTTCTCTTTCTTTTCTCGCTAAAATGGAGATATATAAGAGGATAAGCCCATTAAAATACAAATAGCTAATGATTATGATGGAAAAAACGTGCAATAACGACCGAACTCATAAGATTTTAATATCTAAAATTTCCTTTCATTTTAAGATTTTCTCAAAATCTTAAACTATAAAATAAAAAAAAATGAATGAAATCTCGATTAAAATCGAGATTCATCTATTTGTGGCATTTCATTTGATGCTAAAGCGTCTCGAATTTCTTCGTTAGGAAGTTCATAATCCTTTAATTCTCCTGTCATATATTTTTTGTAAGCTAATAAATCAAAGAATCCGTGGCCACTAAAATTAAACAAGATTATTTTCTTTTCGTTGTTTTCCTTAGCAATTAAAGCTTGATCAATAGCTTCTTTAACAGCATGAGCGGTTTCTGGCGCTGGAAGTATTCCTTCAGCCTTAGCAAATTGAATGCCTGTTTTAATAACTTCAGTTTGATGATGCATAGTAGCTTTCATAATTCGATTGTTGTATAATATTGAAATTATAGGTGCCATTCCGTGGTATCTTAATCCACCGGCATGAATAGGGCTTGGTATAAATGAATGCCCTAAAGTATGCATTTTTACTATTGGCCCTTTCATAGAAGTGTCTCCAAAATCCCATCGATATTCGCCTTTACAAACACTTGGACATGCTCGGGGTTCTACTCCGATAATTTCTATATTTGGATGGATTCCTTCAAGCTTCTCTCTAGCAAAAGGTATCATTAAACCAGCAAAATTTGAACCGCCTCCCATACACCCAATTACTATATCTGGCTTTTCAATATCTACTTTCGCCAGTTGAATTTTAGCTTCCTGTCCTACAACGGTCTGGTGTAAAAGAACAAAATTAACTACGCTTCCCAATGAATATTTTATTTTCTCGCTTCTCATACTGTGTTCTAGTGCTTCAGATATTGCAATTCCTAAACTCCCCGGATGCTCGGGATCGTTATCGAAAAATCTTTTTCCAGATTCCGTTAATTTTGAAGGGCTCGCATGTACTTCAGCATTAAAAGCTCTCATTAATACTTTTCTACCTGGTTTTTGTAAAAAACTAATCCTCACCATGTATACAGAGCATTTAAGTCCAAACAGGTTACATCCATAAGCTAGCCCTGAACCCCATTGTCCCGCGCCTGTTTCCGTGACCAATTCTTCTAATCCCTCTTTTTTTGCATAAAATGCTTGTGTTATAGCTGTGTTTGGTTTGTGGGAGCCTGTTGGTGAACAAGATTCATTTTTATAAAAAATTTTAATCTTTTCACCTACTATCCCCAATTCTTTTTCTAACCCAAATGCGCGATGAAGGGGACTTGGTCGATATGTTTTTGCAAAAATTTCCCTTAATTCATTAGGGATGGGTATTAGTGGTTCTTGTGATATTTCTTGTAGCACACATTCCTTTGGAAATATAGCAAATGCCATTTCTGGCGGTACAGGTTTACCATCCATTGGATTAACTAAGGGCGTCATAGGAGAGGGTAAATCTGGTAATATATTTACCCAATTTTTTGGTACTTCATTCGGTTGTAATATAATCCTTCCATTAAAATAATTCTCCATTTTAAAAACCATACTATTTAATTTTTTTCATGTTTTAGATGTGTATCATTAAATTATTGGAAATCAATTTATTTAATGCGCATTAAAGAGGAGTCTTCAATGTTTTTAAGATATAAAAACAAAAAAACAAGAAAATTAGTTTTGAGTTAATCAGATGCAATTGGCTCTATTGCCAATGCCAAGGCCACTGCCAAGAAGTTTTCCTTACAGTTGCCATTATTGTAAACCAATATTTGATTTAATTATTTTAACCAATATTTATTTATCGATATTTAAAAACTTATTGGAATTTTAAAGAAAATGTTCTGAAAACTTGGAAGGTCAAAATCAATTTTATTTTTAACAAACATCATAAATATTATAGAAGTAAACTTAGGAAAAAAAAAGAGATTATTTAACGCCCTTCAAAAATTTTATAGAGATTTTTAGCTGCTATACGCATGACTTTCACAGTTTTCATTAGTGTGTCAATAATGGTTCCAGCACAAACAATTACTAATCGCCCGGCATTTGTGATAACAATGTAACCATCTTCAGCTCTTACTATGATCTCACTTAGATCTTCTTGAAATAAAGTTTGAATTGTTGATTTTCCCGTCATTAATAAAGCACTAGCAAGCCCGCAAAATTGATCACCATCAACATGATAATGAGGTAAAGCGGAGAATGCAATTTGGTAACCTTCAAAACTTACTAATGCAATTGCCTCTATATCTGCGTTGGAAGTTATAAAGGTTATTTGTGGGCTAATTTTTTCAATATCATCTTGATTGATTCCTAAATCGGACCCAAATTGTATAAGCCTACACCTTAAGTGCTATAAACATATTTTTTGATTATTATTAATAATATAATTATTTTTCTTATTATATTTTTATTTTTAAATTATTAAACGTAAATAGAATTTAAAATTAGCATCGTTTAAAATAAAAACATTTATGACAAAAAGCTTTAGTTCCTCAATGATTTTCTATTCTTTTTAGCTCGTTATATAATATTTTTATAAAAGGAACTTTTTAACTGTTCAAACGTAAATTTTAATATTATATAAACTTAAAAATATTTAAAGCAATTCTTAAATTTCTTTAGGATTTGTCCAAAAATTTTTAATACATTAATTTTTTGATTAAAAATTAATATTAATTTATAATTTAGTATCATGATTACCACACGAGAATCTATAAATTATCAATTTTCATTGATATTTGGGTATTCTTCTCCTAATGATGTAGTAGTTGGAGATGTAATTGGCCCTGGCAGATTAACAAGAAAAAAAGTAACTGAACTTTCACAACAAGTTATCAAATTTTTGACAATGTATAATGCCATTTTAAGAGATTATGCTGGAGCAGAAGTGTTTAGTATTGAATATGATTTGTATGATTTTGACGAGAAAAGCGCCCAAATTAAAATTTTTCCAAAATCAATGATCTTTATTCCAGGCAAATTCAAAGATTGTGAGAGCTTATTACTTGCTTTAAAACCTGAAACAGGGTATTTGGATGTACATAAATCTCGAGAATCTTTAGATAATATAAGCAAATTGTTTTTTGAGGTCGAAGAGTTTACTAATCGCCCAGAATTAAAAGATATCAGTAAAAAACAAATTTATGATAAGTTCGCCGATAGGTTTAGCAAGAAACTTTATGGTGAGTTAGTAGAAGATAAGTGGAATAAAAAGTTAATTGGTTTGAGTACTTCATTACCAACAGAAAAGGAAATGTTAAGTACATATGGAAAAGTACTAACAAACGTAGAAATCTTATGGCATAAAAAACCTTTTGAGGTTAAATTTTTTAATCCAAAATTCGAAAAAGTAAGAACACCTTTTGAGGGGCAACAATCTATAGAGCACCTCAAATATTCTATATCTGAGCCAAGTGCCAATTTTATTGTTGAAAAAACTTTAGACCTTGGAGCTAATCTCATTAATTTAGCAAATATGGGAACTCTGGATGAATTACAAGATGAAATTATTGGATTTCTCATTAACCGTACTAAAGAAAAGAGTAAAGAATCAGTGGAACCACAAACAGCGGATTGGTTAATCAAGTTTAGTAATAGGATCTTGTTAGATTCAGAAGGATACTTAAACAAGTTTTTAGAGTATTCTAAATTATTCCTTAGTTCTGGAGAATTAGGAAATTTAGCTGAATTACTAGGGAAATATGAACGTTTTATAGAAAACAAGGGTAAATTAGAAAATGAAAATTTTGATAAAATCTGTAAAATCGCTATAGAGTTCATTAATCAATCAATGATTCAGAATGAAAAACTGAGAATCATAGATTTGAGTTCGGTTTTTAACTATTTTTCCGAAATTGTTAAAATAAGTATTAGTTTAATAAGGAATTCGCTTCCTAGTTATCTCAATCGCCGCCGATTAAAGACTTTAACTAATAAATTAATTGAAAATTTAAAAAATGAGTTTAATAAAGAGCAAAAACCAGCAAAAATCTTAGGTCAAAAATTAATAGAAAAGTTCCAAGAGTTTCTTTTTAATCAAATTGAAATAAAATCGATGTTATTAATAAAAGATTTAGAATTCAACGAAAATCAAATAATAAAAGAATTTATTAATTTAGTTAATGATAATATCGATTCATTTTTTGATGAAATAAGCCTAAGAATAGATGATTTGGTATCTTTTGCAGAAATACAGATGGAAGATGATATAAATAAAATTAAAAAACATACGGAGAAATTCAAGAAGCTTTCAGGTGAATTACATTATTTGCTGGGTTATGTTCTAAGACATTCTACAATCACTCGTTTTATAAAAGATGAACCAGATAAAGAAATAACAGATCCGGTGACTTTTGCAAACAGATTTCATCGTTTTTTAGAAAAACGTATAGGTGGGATTGATCTTGAGTGGAAATCTTACATTTTAGAGTGGATTAATGATTATGCCAAAAAGTTTTTTAAATTGGAAATGACAAAGGAATGGACATTAGCAGAAATTTATAATGATTTCATAGGATATTTTGAGGAGCGAGAATCTAAAGAGCAACAAATTGAGAGCTTTTTGAATTTTTTAGATACATATGTAGTAAAGGTGCTTAATGAAGAAGAAAAAAATTGTTTACTTGAATTTTATAAGCAATATGAATTTAGTCTTGATATTAATATCGAATTTCCAAAATATATGAAAAACAGAATTAAAAATGAACTTAACATGTTAAACCCTCAGCTAGAAAAAGTGGATCCCATAAAATATTTTGGGATAAACGATGAGGAATCATTTTATAATCATTTAAAGAACTCTGAATTAAAGTATTTTTCAAAGCTAATCCCTAGACCATTAACTTTAACTTTAAAACATATTTTAACACCAGAAGAGAAAGAATTATTCAAGGCAGATCTTTTTCATGTTATAAATTTCAAGTTTTGGCATACTAACGCTAGATTTGAATTATCTGATAATTTTAAAGAAGTATATAGAGAATGGGTGAAAGGTTTATGATTAGTGGAATAAAGAGAAAAACAACAGCGATAGAGAGTACTTATAGATTCTTTCAAACAGTTGATTTAATAATTTCGCATTTTAAGAGAGATGCTGATAAGAATAAAATTTTTGAACTAATAAGTCATGAAACTAATTTTCGTGATCTATTAATTGCAACAGCCACTATTCATATTTATCATAGTCTAGGAATTAGAGTTCAGGAATTTTTAGACTTAAATAAATTTACATTTGATTCAACTAAAAATTTAGAACTTACGGAAAAAAAGATATTAATTGATGAGATTGGTTCATTACTAAAGAATTCACTCTCATTGGAGGTTAACCTACTTAATAAGATAATTGATTTAGAGAATAAATTTATCTCGTTTTTAATTGAAGAGAGAAATGTAAACCTTCAAGAATTACAACGAGAGCAAATGATAAAGGATATTGAAACTCAAATTGAGCAAGAACTACAAGAGATCATATTAAATTATCCCCCATTCTATTTTTATGATCTCATTGGTGAGTTAAAAGGACTTAACAATGAAATTAAAAAAGAGATCTTAGAAGAAAGCTCTGCTTTTAAAGATTTATCGTTAGAAATTGAAAAAAAATTAGAACTTGAAGAAAAAGAAGATAAATTTATAGAGCTAGCTACACTTAACCGGTTAATTAACAAGATACGAACTGATTTTGAATTTAGATCTTATAAAGAATTACAAGTTGAAGCAATGCCAGTTAGAATGATAAAAAGGAAGATATTAGATTTCAATTTCGATCGTTTTCCCATCTCCATACCTGGATTGAACGCCTTCAAGAATGCTAATTATCTAAAAAAAGAATTGATAAGAAGAATCGAAAAAGCCTTAAAAGAAAAAATCAATTACGAAGATTTTGAAAGCAAAATGTTGATGTTTCTAAAGTCAGAATTAATAACAAAATTAAAAGAAAATCCGAATGATTTTATATACTTTTTACAATTTTTAAATGAATGCAGTTTTGACGATATAATCTACATGTTGAATAAATATGGTGTTTATAACATCTTACATTTATTAAATGTGGATGAAGATTTATCTGAAAAAGTAAAAAGAAATATGATTAGATATAATATAAAAAAGCTTGATCTTGTTTCACTTAACGATCAAAAACAAAACTTAATCTTTTTAGTTAAAAAAGCTATTACTGAAGGAGAGTTTCATTACATCAAAGAATTTATGAGTAAATCTGAGGATTTGTCAGAAATTGATTTAATAAAATTATTGAATCAAAATAAAGTAGAGTTTCATAATTTATTTAGAATTCTAGAAGGAAAAACCGGATCTAGTATAAATGAAATAAGAGAATACATCAGAAAAAAGCAAGCAATTGATGAAGTTTTTTTGAATGAATTGGGATTGAGGAACTATTCTCACATCTTATTTATTTTAGAATTCGAAGATATTATGAATGAAATAACCAGAAATGTTTTCTTTTATATCTTATCAAAAATCTTAAGACAACTAAGTAGAATAATCGAATCATATCTTAAAGTGTCTAATGAGAAATCTTTATTCCTTTTAGCTTTAAAAAAAATATATGGAACTACTGAATCAGAGGAATGGGTTAAAATCAAATTAGAAGAGTTGATTATTGAGCGAATAATTAAGAGACAAGAAGAATTGGTAATTATTTTTAATGCAAGCAATCAGCCCTTTTTCGTTAATGGATTTATATTAGCTCGATTAATGAATATATCCTTAAAAGAGGGAATCTCGCGATTTATAAATAACACAAGTCCAATATATGAAGACATAGCACCATTAAAATTAAAATCAGATTTAGTTTCTCCAATTTCTTATTGTATTGGTTATGATATAATTAAGAGACTCGAAAGGTTCGATGAAACCCGGATAACAGAAGTTGAACAAATACTTGAATCAAAAGAGAAAGAAAAAGAAGAACAGGCAAAGAAATTACGTGTGGAACAAGAATTAAGTACTTTAAATTGGATTGAACGAAGAATTACAAGTTCACTTATGAGGATTAACAGTCCAGGTATTAATCCAAATCAATTATATTGGCAAGAAAAGGACACAAAAATTGCCACAGAGAACATTAAACTTCACAGTGAATTAAAAGGAGAGCCAATCGAATTAATTAGCGAATTTTTTAATTTTGCTATTGATAAAATCAAAACTTTTAATCCAGAGATAAAATTACCTGACAGTGAAAAAGTTAGACAAACAGTTTACACTATTGGGGAAAAAACATTATCTAAAAGGCTTGGTGATTCACTTTCACGAAAAGAATTAAAAGATCTTTTAGATGGTGAAAAATATGAAATAGCTAATCAGGTTGCTATTAAAATAGGACGCTTACTAGATAAAGCTTTATACTCTAAATTTAAAAGAAAATAAAAATTTGGTTAATTACTTAAAATTCTTTTTTTGAAAATAATAAATGTATTAAAATATTCTACATCTATTTAATTTAAAAATCAAATTGAATAAAATTTTCTTTAAATGACTTCAGTTTTTTCCTGGATTAAGAAAGAACTTGTATATATAAAAGATTCTTTTCTAGAAATCATTAAAGGTTTTATTTTCTTTGTATTAGCTACTTCAGGATTAGCCAGTGCGATATATTTAAGATATTTAAGATACAACGGGACAATTATAACTTTTTTAAGTGTTATTGTAGAGATTGTATCATTAATTCTATGTTATTTAATCTTTAAAGGATACCTCAAATCTACGGAAGAACTTGAACCTTCTAAGCCAAAAGGAAAGAAAATCTAATTAATTTTATCTCTATATGAAATCCTCCCAAGGGCGCACGTTAATACGGTGAGATATTAAATAATTTCTAACATCCGTTAATAATATATCCGGATTATATTCCCAAGCTGCTTCTTTATTGAAAGAAATACATTTAAGTTTTTTAAGATTTAATTTGGATTTCAATAATAAACCATACATTGCTACTTGTGGTATTGAAAGTAAAAATTTTCCTTCTGGTTTATAATCTATTACTTTAATCGTATCATTTTCAATTTGAATCAAATCAATATGACCCGTAATTATTCTATTTTTTTCTTCATTCCAAATGGGAACTTCAATAGCAATAGAATTTTTATCTTTAATTAAAATATTTTTTAAAATGGGTTCATGGCCTGGTTCTTTATTAATGATATTATCTTTAAAATTATCATATACTTTTTGAGCATATGAAGGTAATTTTGAATTAGCATCATGGAATTGGATTTTTCCAGCCCGGATTAATTTTTTGCTATAACTTCTTATAAGTGCTAGTTTTATGCCTCTAATTTTAAATTGTGATACTCTAGGAAGATTTTGAGAATTAAATAAATCATTGGGGATTAGTCCTTGACATATTCTTTTAAAATGCATCTTTAAGTTATTTAATTCTTTTCGATTAGCGGTTATTTGAGAAAATTTCGCTTTATGATTAATAATGTTCCAATAAAAAGAATAAGGTATGTTTTGGTGTACGAAAAATCTTTTTTTAAGTTGAATTGAATTCTCTGTATTCATTTATTAAATCAAGATAAGAAATTCATAATGGGTCTTAAATTTAATTAAAGAATTTCATTTATTAAAATGAATATATTAATAAATTATTAATTTCTTAAAATACTCTTGTTAAATTTACCCGACGTAATTCTAAATTTTATGAAACTTGAAAAAAGTGATTAGATTATGAATCTTTATTTGTTTTTCAAAAAATTTTATTATTTTTTATTTATTATTAATTATTAATTATTAATTATTAATAAAATGGACCCATAGCCTAGTCTGGATGTTATTATTGTTGTTATAATAACCGGGTAAATAGGGCATCGGACTTCTAATCCGAAGGTCGCAGGTTCGAATCCTGCTGGGTCCGTTTCTCTATATTTATTTTCAATTTTATATTTCTGCTATTAGTAAATTCAAATCCAATTAATTTTTAATTAGTTGTTAAAGCTTTTATTTTTGAATCAACAACAACTAAATCTGATTTTGGTGAGTACGATTTAACAATTTTCGAAACCAGAATCTTATCAATGCACCAATCTTGTTTTTTTAGGTTAAGTTTTAAATCTTCTATTGTCTTCTCAATTGGGTTTGGTTTCTCAGAGAATTGATAAAAATGCAAAATTCCTCTTGAAGATTTCATCAAAAAGCATGCCTCTTTAATGAATTCAATTGAATTTTCAGGTAAATTCATAATAATTCTATCTGCCTTGTGATGCAATAATTTACCTAATTGATTTAAAGGGTTAAGTATATTTTTTATATTCATATTATTAGGGATTATATCTCCCTTCATTTTATTTAATTTAATATTTTCTTTAAGATACTCGAAAGCATAAGGATTTACATCAAAAGCATAGATTTTTACGTTATTACGCTTAGCAATTTGAATTGAAAATGTTCCAACTCCAGCAAACATATCAATAATTATTTCATTTTCTTTAATTCTGGTTGTTGCCACTCTTCGTCGTTCATAAACCAATCTTGGAGTAAAATAAGTTTTTTTCACATCAAGTTTAAAAATACAATTATTTTCCTTATGTATCGTTATTGATTTATCTTCACCGTGTAAAAGCTCAAGTTGTCTTAACCGATAAACTCCTTGTATTTCACTTTTTTTCTCATATACAGATTTTACTTTATTATTCAGTTCTATTATTGAATTGCTAATTATTTGTTTAAAATTAAGTAAATCTCTATTAATTTCATTAGAAAATTTATCAAGTTCTATAATAGCGATATTTCCTATAATATCATATGATTTTGGAATTAATTTTAAATATTTAAGTGGGATCTTTCCTTCTAATGCATCAATTAGGGTTTTATATTTGTATTTTGGATTTAAAATGGCTTTCTTTGAAATTATTTTAAAATTAATTATTCTTTCAAGCATCTTAGCTAATTTGTCGATTAAATCTTCATTTTCTACTAAGGGGAGTAAGATATATTCACTGTTATATAAAGTTTTGAACTGCTGATTTATAATCGTTTCATATTTAAAATTTTCTTTAAGAATTTCAAAGAAGCATTGACCATCCTTTTTTTCCAACTTTAGAAATTTAATTTCCTTGGTTGCATTAGTTTTCATTAAAATCATTCAGTTCGAATACCATTATAAACTTTTTTCCTGGAATTTTTAATTTTTCAATTAAGGTTCTATTTAACTCACTTGATGATTTTGTACACCTAATTAAAACCGTTCTATCACAAATGAAATTACTTTTGCGAAACACCATATCATTCTCATCTAATAGATTCAATGTTTCATTTCCAAAACCATAAAATGAATCTTTTAAATTATCCACTTTTAATATAATTTTTATTTTCTTTCCACTTTTTATGAATCTTTTCAAGTCAGCATTTAAATCAAAACAAGCTTTTGTTGCATTAATTCCTATAATGCAGTTTCCTTTCACAGTTATTTTTTCATCTTTAGTTATTTCAATAGTAGTAGGATGAGTACTCAAAATATTCTCGTGTCCATAAGCATAAACCTTGTCTAAAATCATCGTGCGTTCTCCTATTTTAAAAATTGTAAGAGTTGTTGGATATTATTAAAAAAAGAAACTCGTGAATTAAATTTCGATTTTAATATTAAAATTAATCCGTGTATGATATCTTTTTTAGTGAATTTAATGATTTCATTGAATTGATTAACATAATTTTCAGGAATTAAAACACCACATTTACTATAGTAAGGGTGAAAGTGATCAATAAAAGATTTAACCTTATTGATTAGATTTTTATATAAAATGCCGTTAATCTCAAACCTTGTAAATGATTCACTTTGCCCCATCGGAAAAGTATTGTTTAACTCGAGAGGTACTATTCCATAAAAATCTGAAATAAATGCGATATGTATGAGTCTTCTAGGAATTACTGAATTATTATTAATTTCTTCCAACCATCTCTTAATGCTTGGTGAATGATCGCTTCTTACGTCCAATTCTGGTAAAATTATTAAAAATTTTGCCTCTTTGGGGACTCGATAATTGTTTATTAATTTTAATTCATATCGGTAAATTAATGGTCTATACACACTTTCCGGAGAAACATATAACCTACCATGCTGTTTATATACTTTTTCATACTTTTCAAAAAAAGCGATATTATCCTTAATTACTACAAAAGCATCTACTAAATTGGGGTGGTTTCTTACTCTTTGTTCAACGAGTTCCCATAGATTCCCCTCTTTTATCGCTTGACGTATGGTTCTTAATTCAGAAAATGATATGTACAAATTATGTTTTGCTAGCAATTCAGTTCGTAATTTTTTATCGAAATTTAATATTTCATTTGGTGTATATTCACAACATATTGGACAATGACATGGAAATTCTATCAATTCTTCCAATTTTCTTGTTCCGGTGGAAATTGTAAAATATCTATTTTCCTTAGCAAATAAAATATATGCAGCGGAATCCATTATATCACAACCACAGGCAACAGCTAAAGAGAAAAACTGGGGTAATCCCAATCCGAACATGTGTATTGGTTTATTATTAATAACGTGTCTTTTCACGTTCAGCAATATTCTGAGTGTTAGTTCAAACCTGTAATTTAAAAATAATTTAACTAAACCACCAATCGCATAAACATCAAAAGGTAATCTACTCATTTCAGTAGTACTTATTTTTAATAAATCAAAATACTTAGCACCATGGATAGGCCCAAACCAATTACTGTTATTGTCATTTCTACGATTAACATTGTCTTTAGCTCTTTCTAACGTGGTAAACACTTTTAGTTTAGCCGTTTCATAATCGTCATCTGGTTGAACTGGGTCATCTAGAATAACAGAAAAATCAGAATCAATTTTTTCTTGGAATTTTTCGATCTCTTCTGGACTAATATTTAAATCATCCTTATTATAGAAATATTTCTGAAAGGCTCCACTATCAGTAGCAACAATTCCATCAAAGTTTAAATAACGATGTATTCCTTTTTCTAATACTTCCAAACGTAATGGGATATTCTGATAGATAATATAAGCATTAGTGAAAACTGATTGGGCACCCATATTTTTTAAATCTTTAGGAGAAAGTATGTTTTTGTAAGGATGTACTACAGGAAATAAATTGGGAGTATCCATTTGTTTTTTATTAATAGTTAATTTTCCTATCCTTCCTAAAGCATCAATATCTGTTATCTCCCATCTCATGATTTCCATTTCGTTAAAGTTTTAGATTTTCAATCAAAAAATTTATTTAATCGATTTTCTTGAAATAATTTCTCTAACCAATCCACTTTTCCTATTTGATAATATTCTACATTTTTATTTTCAGCAATTATATCTATTATAGTTTTTGCTACGGATTCAATACTTAGAGCAGTCGTGTCAATTTCGAAGAGAGGTGATTTTAGATTTTTTTGAATAAAATAATTAGTACAATTTCCCAAAATCTCTGCTTGAACATTTTCAATAACTTTTTTTAACTTATAATTCTTTTTTTCTAGTCTTTTACATAATTCATCAGGTTCACATCTCAAGATAAAAACAAAATCAATAAATTTCTCTGGAATGATATCAGAAATATGACCTTCAAGAATTAAGAATTGTGGATTTTCTTTCTTGATTTTCTTAATTTCTTTTAGTACATATGGGAGGAATCGTTTAAGATCAACAATATAAGTTTCTCTCTCTTTATCATATTCAAAAGAAAATTTGTGGGATATTGCTAACTCATTTAACGATATCACTCTAGCACCTATTAGTTTTGAGATTACTATTGAAACAGATGTCTTTCCAGAGCCCGGAGTTCCTGAGATTATGATGTTTTTCATTTTCAAGTTATAAATAGAAATTGATGATTAAAAAAGTAATGTAAAATAATTGGAGTGGTTGTACAATATATATTATGGGAAAGGGGGGCTTCGAACCCCCGACCTCACGGTTATCAGCCGTGCGCTATACCAGGCTAAGCCATTAGAGGGATGTCTCGATCAGAAGAATCCCCTCTCCCAAGCCACTTTCCCATTCAAAGACTAATAACAAATTCTATAATTTTTTTATTTAAAACCTTCAAATGATAATTATTAAAGTAAGATTTGATCGAATAATTCAAATACTAAATAACTAAAAAATTTTTTGACAATTTAAAATATAATACTTCCTTTCGTGATTAAAGAAAATCATCTATAAAACCCCTAACTCTACGAGATTTTTTTTCTCCTAAAGGATCAAATATAATATTTGGATTATATTTTAATCGAACATCATAAAATCCGAATAAATTCTTAACTTGCTCGTTAAATTGTCTAATAATTTCCTGCAAAACTTCTTTTTGGTTATGCAGTAATTTCCTTCGATCAAAAACTTTCGTCTCTTTCAACCTTATTAGAATTATTTTATTTTCATAAGATTCTTTGTTTTTTACAGAATCTTTAGCTCGTATTTTGGCAAAATCCCTCATACTTTCACAGTAAGGATTTATTTCTAAATCTTGCTCATCATGATGAAAACCATCATATTCACCACCCACTTTAAATTTATATTGATCTCCATAATTCCCTATTAATTGAACATCAGAACAAAAACAATCAAACCGTTGTTGACCAACAAAAACACGAATATTATATTTAACATCATCTAATTCTATTGTTAAAGTTCTAATTTTTTCTCTACTTATCTCACAAGCTTGATCTAGACCTATTTGAGCTCCAAATTCTTTTTTGAAAAGCTGGCTCATATAATTCCTCATTAACATTTCACAAAAACGTTCATTACAAAATGGACACCAATTATAATCATATATTAACTTTTTCAATTGAATCGGAAATGTGTGTTGTTCTCCGCATAATATTTCTATATATCTATCAGTAGGATATTCCGGCATTAAGTGAAAAGTCAATTTTGTTGTTAGAACACGCCCCCTCCCTTGACTTCTTTGATGGACAAAGACTTCAATATCCCCATATTCAATTTTTCTTCTTCTAGCACACTAATTCCCCCATATTACATCGTAAATCATCTGCGATTCCTCAAGACTATAATGTTTAATTTGAACAAGAAAATCTATTACCCACGGTTTAAATGTATTTTTACTGATTATCCTCCGCAATTCTTCGTTTAATAATTTATTCCTCGTTGGAATTAGAGATGTTCTCTCAGGATAAAGCCTAATATATTTTTCAATTATTCCACCTATCTTTATCATCCCTATGAAAAATTTCTTCTTTTTCTATGTTTTCACTATCATCTATTTAAATTGAAATTATAATATTCCAAGAGTAATATCAAAAGTATTTAAAGAAAAAACGAAATTTCTATTGAAAGGAGTTAAATTTAACAGAGAATCCATATCCAACCCATATTCATTTAAATTCTGAATTGGATAATCTTCCCAATTTTCTCTCATTTTAATCTCTACCTTATAAATTAATCTTGGAATTTTCAAATTCGGAAATATTTCACGCCCGTTTGTAATCCACATAGCGTTATGAGAATAAAGACTACTATAGTGATTGATATACACACATACTTAAAGCTTCTTCCGCTTATTAGTAATAATAAAAATCCAAGATAAGTTATCTGATTGCAATCTTATTTTATATGAAAATAAAGAAAAATAGTATCATCACCCACAAATCTAAATTTATCATATACACTGTTTAACTATTTAATATCTTCCAATTTCCCGCCCTATTATATTGATACTTAAATGCATGTTAATTTGGATTTCTCTTATTGTCTCCGAATAAGTATTGATTTTTCCATAATCTTAGTAAATATATTAAGAAGAAAAAAATTCACAATTCATTGAGTTATATACACAAAAATGAAAATATTTTAATATTTGAATATATCTATAAAAATAGGGAAGGGAAATTTATTCAAAGATAATTTGAGCTAACATTGGATTTCGCCCTCTATTAAATTCACTTGAATTTAATCTCTCCCTGATTTTAGTACTTTGGTTCAGATTTCTTTTCCCTTCTCTTCTCTTTATGTAAGTATTTAGGTCAACATTATAGGATTGTAAAAGTTTAATCTTTAAGTTTTTAAATTTTAAACCACACTAAAAGTGTAGTTGTTATAAAAAGCATTCCATCCAAACCAGCTATTCCTAGATATATCCTATTTCTATATAATAATTTTGTTTTTCCTAATTGACTGTATTAAATTATGGTAATTTAGCCTGTTAAGATTTATTAAAGTGGCTTCTCTCCCTAATCTATGAAAGTTAATGGTATGACTATCTGAGTTTGAAATAATGGAAAGTCTATTCAACTCTGAAATTCCCCTCACCATTAAAGGATCTACGCTTAATCCTGTTTCAATAGAATTAATATAATTCATTCCATCTCCTAAAAATCCTTTCATAATATTAAAATGAGTTTTATCACCAAATATGCCAAAATACAGAGTAAATATAATATGGTTTAGAAAGAAATAAAGAGAATAGGTTCATAATCTTTTTAAAGTAATACATGTCCTTGCTAATTTATATATTTACAAATATTTTATTATTTAATCGAAATCACAAATTTAATAGTATTATTATGAATGATGAAGAAATAAAAAATGAATTAAAAGAAATTAGAAAAAAACTCGATAATATCAATAAAATTAATGAAAATACACGAAAAATACTATTAATTATAATTATGATCTTAGTTATTTTCTTTTTTATGACTTTTATATATTTCTCAGGTCATTTCCCTCCACTATAACAAGATGAATAAAAATTTAAGGGATCCGCCACTTAATCCAGTTTCAATAGAATTAAAATAATTCATTCCATATCCTAAAGCCTTTTTCATTGTATTAAAATGAGATTTATCACCAAAAATCCCATAATAAGGTGTAAAAATAATCTATTTATAATTTAAAGAAATTGTAATCTTAATATTCTAAATTTGTGTTTTAAAAATGCAAAAAATAAATAAAATATCTTAAAGTTTAGTTCCTAATCTATTTATAATTGGTAACGAGAAATAAAAAGTTGATCCCTTATTTCTCCCTTTTGATTCAACCCA
>CAYZTE010000041.1:0-17212 GCA_964481225.1 uncultured archaeon
CTAAGGCGTTATATAATATTTATCAGTTTTATAACAAATCTAAGAAATCGATTGTCTTAAAACAATAGAAAAGACTTTAATATTCATATTTAAATGGAAATAGGTGGACAATTTTCTTGCAATCTTGCATAAATGATATCAATTTTATTACATCTCTTGGAACTTTTAAAAAGTTAAATGCTGAATGTATTTTTACACCACAAAATCCTTTTTCAAAATGATCTTCTAAAGTCTTATAGCTATTTTCAATTTCTTCTTGTTCTATTTTTGGATTAAACCAAAAAAATAAAAAAATTTATAAAACCTGTCAGGTGCTTTGTTGGCAATATCTATAACATCTTGGTGACACCATATGTATGAAGATGCGCATCAAAAATTTTAAAACTATTTCTTTCTATTATTTTTCACCTACTAGTATTTTATTTTTGAATTATAACATCTTTTTTGCAATGAGTTTCAAACTCAAGATGTAGTGTAATAATTTTTAACGATGCTTCATATTTCCAGGAATTTATTAAATTACCATCAACTAAAATAGCTGAGGGTTTATTAGCTGAATAAATTAATACTTTTACTTGAGCGCCATCAACATTTTCTACTGAAAAATTTAAAGAATCCTTAACGGAATTAACTGTTTGAAACAACTTTTTCGCACATGCTACAAATTTATCAGGACAGCCAATTAAAGCCATTCCACTTATAGTTATTGGACAAGAAATATAATATTTGAATTTATATTTCTTTAAATATCCTACTAAAATTTTATCATCGTTTTTAATACGAGTTATCTTACCAGAAAGATAATCATATAAAATGAATTCAGTGCCTTCATAACCGAGTTCTTTTAACGTAAAAAATGTATCTTTTACTCTTTTTGGCCAAATATTTGATACTAAAATATATCTCCATATTAACCCATTAATTTTCGTGTATGTATCGCAAATATAATATTTTTTATGTTTCTTAAACATTAAATCATTAGCAGTTAGCGATTTATCTGGTTTTAACAATAGTCCATCATCTCTGCATGTTTTCCTCAATAATGGCCAATTAACATCTTCCTTTTTATCACCCGGAGCGACTAAACCCGCATTTAAAACTTGATATAAGCACTTGAAATAAGGAAATCTTTCACCAAAAGGTCTGTATTTCACGCCTTCCATTGTTTTCGAACGAAATACATCTGGATGTGAATTAATTCCAACAGTGTGAAGAAGGATATTTGTTTGAGTCGAATGAATAAACCTATATGTTAATGGCCATCTATGATTATAATCACCCGAACAACGAGTTATATTGACGTTTGAATGTTTTATGCTGTATAACAAGATTCCTGGGGTTTGCATGCAATAAAAAACATCAACGCCATTTTCTTTTGCAGCAGTTGCCATATTATTCAGCCAGTCTTCTTGGGCATTAAATTTTTTTCTCAAAATCGGCATGCTTACAATTTGATTTTTCATCCAATCTTGTTCATAAACTTCAATTCCACTTTCCTTAGCAAGTGACATCAACCAGTTCCAGAATTCTTTTTTAAGGGGTACGGTATGAGTTTCATGCGTTTCAAATTCAAACTTCTCTACATAAGGAGATCTTGAATCCCAGCGACGATTATGAGCTGTAATCGGTTTTTTAAATCGTTCGCGATGATAGGTTTTCAAATCTGTGGTAAAATTCTTAGGATCTGTTTCCCAACGTAAAGTATTTCCAAATAAACCCCCTCCCATTAATCTAATGAGAGGCCTTAAAATAGTTGCAAGTACTTTATTGGTATGTTTTAAATACCACCAACTATCGAAATTATAATATCCTATAGGAATATTATTTTCTTCAAAATATTCCTTAATTGCCACCATCGTATCTTCATAATTCTTTCCTTTTTCAGTTTTATAATAATAGTATCCACCATTATCTGTCCAAAAACCAAGATAGGATGTAACAACATTAGCATAGAGACTTTTCCGCTCAGAATCATGATATTTTAATAAAATATTCCCAAGTCTCTCCATTGATTGGTTAATGCCCTTATCGAAATATAGTATGAACTTTTGTGAGAATTCTTTTGGCAATGCCTTAATTCCTCCTTGAATTCCGCAGGATAGCCTTTTATTTGAATTTTCAGAGATTGCCGCATGCAAAAAGTTATCTAGGGGTGAAATTAAAAAACTATTCAAATCATCATCATAAAAAAGAACAGGAGCAGAAGTAGCTCCAATCGTTCTTGATGGAGGGCAAAAAATAGTATTTCTAAAGGTAAATATTTTAGTATTGAGACTTGCATTTATAAATGAAGGAAATGAAGTAATTAGTTTAGAATAGCTCCCTTTTTCCGAGATTTCGATGCCATTTGGAATAGATAATTCAAATACAATAAAATTTTTATTAAGATATTGTTTAATAGAGGCATTGGCGTATCTCTCTTCATCTTCGAATCTATATTGCATATTTATGGCTTGGAATGTACCTAATTTGTCAGTTCCATTGGTCTCATTGATAGTCAACAACTCAAGGCTTTTTTCTTGCTGAGTGGGTTCACAACTAACATATTCTTTAGTTTTTTGCCTTATTTTTATAATACCCCTAATTAAATTTCTTTTATTTCCAAATGAAATTGTGTATCTCCCATAGTTTTTATCAATATCAACTTGAGGTATATTGTTTTGTTCAGGAAGTTCTACAGACCTTCTTTTCTGTTCAAAATCTTTTGGGTTATAAATATAACTGGCATTGAATTTAGGAGATATAAAATGCTTGAATATCCATGGAATTAATAAATAAGCTAAGATGCAAAAAATTCCGATTGAAAGAATTATTATCAAAATCCAAAATATTATATCTATAAACATATCTATGGTATCATGCAAAATTTCCTAATTATTTTTAGAAATTTATCTTAAAAAAAATAATTTACTTGAAGATTCAGAAATATAAGAATAGAAATATAATACAAAAATTAAGAAAGAAAATAACTAGATAAAAAGAAAGTTTATCTGTGCTAGATTTTAAAAAATATTCATAACGCTTCGATTTTTTTCAATATAGTTTCCCTATTTTTTCCCCAATATATATCAACTGCTTTCTTGACTGCTTTTTTGGTGATTTTTTTCACAACAGTTCTTTTTATTGGAGCCCCTAAAATATTCATGACTTTTTCTACTATTAATGCCTTTATTATCCCTTCCACCGATTCACCCTTAGAAGCTTTCTCAAGGAATTTATCAAATACTTTCTCAACATTCTTATTGATCCTTTCATTAAGTTCCACGGCGATTTTTTCTTCGTTTTCTTCTGTGTATTCTTCACCGTATTAGTTTACATAAACTGTAAAAATTAATTCATTTAAATTTACACATTCCAAAATGAATTTATGTAAAACATTATTTACCGTATTTGATGAAAGTGCCAGTTTGATATTCTTCAAAAGCAACTCTTAGCTCTTCTTCGGTATTCATTACTATCGGACCTCGCCAAGCAACTGACTCTTTGATTGGTTTTCCTGATATTAAGAGGAATCGAACAGGTTTATCTTTTGTGCTAATGAGAACTTCATCACCATCTTTAAAAATAACAAGATTTTCTTTACTGACTAATAGATCACGAGTTTGGTCAAAAAATCCTTCTCCTTCTATAACATAAGCAAAAACGTTATGTCCTCTTTTAATTTTATGTTGAAATTCGGCCTGAGGAGCTATCTCAACATCCAAATACTCAGGATCAGTGATAATATCTTGAACAGGTCCTTTTATACCATTGATTTCGCCACATATGATTTTCACTTTAACTTTATCATTTTTCAAAGAAATCTCAGAAATTTCTTCCTTTTTTACATCACGGTATCGAGGATCCATCATTTTATGAGATGAAGGCAAATTAGCCCATAATTGGAAGCCCCAAAGAAGTGTGTCTTTTTTATTCCTTTTTGGCATTTCTTGATGGATTATGCCATTACCAGCAGTCATCCATTGAACATCACCTGCCTGTATAACACCACCATTGCCCAAACTATCACCATGCTCTACTTTTCCATGTAGCATATAGGTAATTGTCTCAATACCGCGATGGGGATGCCATGGAAATCCAGCTAAATAATCTTCAGGATTATCTGAGTGAAAATCATCTAAAAGCAAAAATGGGTCTAATGAAGAATCAGCATACCCAAAAGCACGTTTTAAACGAACTCCTGCTCCTTCAAATGTATTCTTGCTTTTTAAGGTTAGTTTTATTTTTCTAACTTTTTCCATGATGTTAGAATCTTAAAGCAATCAAATAATTCTTTGGTTTATAAAAACTAAATTTAGGACATTTTCGAGAAATAAATTATAAATCATAACCAATTAATAATTATAATTATTTTAAGATAGGTATTACTCTATTCTATGTTAAATCACAGACTAATAAATCCACCTAAAGAACCTAAAAAGTTTATAAAAGCTGCTGTTCAGTTTCTACGGAAGCACGCAATAGATAAAAAAGTTTTTTGTGCGCTTTCTGGAGGCATTGATAGCTCAACTACTTATCTCTTGCTTAAAAAGGCCAAAATCAATACAATACCTGTTTTTATTGACCACGGACTCATGAGAATAATCAGAGGTGTCGAAGAACGAGAATATATAAAAAAAATCTTTCCTGATGTAAGAATTATCAATATTAGAAATCAATTTCTTCCAAGAATATATGGTGAGGGCAATGCTGAAGGCAAGAGAAAGCTCTTCAAAACAGCTTATTCAGATACTATAAGTAAAATAATTAGAGAAGAAAAGTGCGATCTCCTTGCTGATGGCACAATTCTTCCGGATATAGAAGAAAGCTTCGGTGTTCAAATTAGTGATTTAAAGGAAACTATGAGCCTTGAAGAAGAAAAAGAACTAATGGATAATCACATAGAAGGATTTGTTAAAAGTCAGCATAATGTTGAAATTGAATATGATGTTAAGGCAACCATTCAGCCAGTTGCTAGTCTTACAAAGCATGAAGTTCGTAAAATCCTTGAACATTTTAAGATGCCACAAGAACTTATTTATAGGAAAGCTTTTCCTGGTCCTGCGCTTTCAGCTAGAATTGTAGGTCCTGTCAATGAAGAAAACCTTGTTTTTGAGAAAAGAGTTCACGACTTAATAGAATCATCAGTTGAAAATTACTACCAAGAAAAATATGGGAAAACTATGATAATTAATGATGATGGCGAACAAGAACCATTTCAAGTTTTTGCTGCTATTAGTGATGATATTCTTAACAAAAAAGTTACAGGTTTATTAGATGGAAAAAGGATATATGAACTCCCTTTATGTGAAAAAGGAGAATGGGATTATAACAAACTTACAAAAAAAGCTACTCAATTAAAAGGATATGCACGACTGCTTTTTGAAATGGGAAGAAATTTAGGAGGTAAATACGATGTTGTTATTAGATCTATCAATAGTAAAGATGCAAGAACTGCGACTGTAACAAACTTACCTTTTGATTTATTAAATGAGTTGACACTAGAATTGGTTAAAATTCCACAGACTAAAAATGTCTTTTTTGATGTGACTCCTAAACCTCCCGCAACTATTGAGTATGTATGATTTAAAAGAATGTACTTAAATTATACTCCTCCTTTTTGTTCTTTAAGCACCGTGAAAATTCTAAATTGCCTTTTAATAAAACTTGGATTAATTTCGCTTAATTGAGCATAATTTATTTGAAATGTATCTAATCTTTTTGTAAATTGATTCAGTCTAAAAAGAAAGGAATTGTAATCCTTTTTATGCTCTGGCGTCCATCCAATTTCTGCAAATGCGATAAGGCGTGGAAAGGTTTGCCACTCCAAACGCTTCGAATTTGGTATGAATTCACCCCACATGCATGCCTCTAAACCTAAAACATGTTTATGGTATCTTTTTTCTAATTTTTTTGGTATGGGTTCAAATTGATAGGCTAGATTCAAGGGAGTAAACGCATAAGAATGATCTAAATAAAGATATTTAAAATTCGACATAATAACATCTCCGCCTTCCTTTAAACGATTAAGAACTTTTTTCTTTCCACGGAGCCAGTATTGAATTATTATATCGCTCTTTAATTTCTCATAAAGAATATCATTCCACCCTATAACTCGTTGCCCTTTTGAAATTAAATATTCAGCTACTCTATTAATAAAATAAACTTTTAGTTGTTTTTCATCCTTCAAACCTTCGTTTTTTATTCGTAATTGACAATCTGGGCATTCTTTCCACCTTGCTTTTAATACCTCATCCCCACCGATGTGGATAATTTTAGAAGGGAATAAAGTAATAATTTCATCTAAGACTCCTTGAATGAATTCAAATGTTTCCTTTTTTCCCACGCAAAATATATCTTTGTGAATACCCCAATGTGTCGATACTTTGAACTGATATCCCTTACAACTTATATTTGGATAGGATGCTAAGGCGGCTCTAGAATGTCCGGGTATATCTATTTCAGGAATTATAGTTATAAAACGATCTCTTGCATAATCAATAATTTCTTCTATATCTTCCTGTGAATAATACCCTGAATGAGGAACACCATCAGTTTTTTTACTGAAAAAGCCACCAACCTGAGTTTCTTCCCTTTTGGAACCGATTTCAGTTAATTTTGGATATTTTTTTATCTCAATTCTCCAACCTTGATCATCTGTTAAGTGCCAATGAAATACATTTAATTTGAGGATTGCCATAAGATTAAGCAAATTTTTTACTACTTGCTTACCATGAAAATGCCTAGCCTCATCAAGCATATATCCACGCCAAGAAAACCGGGGGAA
Organism: uncultured archaeon; assembly: GCA_964481225.1. GTDB lineage: Archaea > Asgardarchaeota > Lokiarchaeia > Sigyniarchaeales > SOKP01 > Loki-b32. The sequence goes on from CAYZTE010000041.1 coordinate 6,767, forward strand.
ATCTTCCAACTTCAAGCAAGGAATCTCCCATTCCATATTTTCAACAATATTATTTCTTTCTAGTTCAGCGGGAAGAAGTTGCCGGAGCGTCTGAATTCCATAAAAAATGCCTGTTGGATTAGATGCTGATATATTTACATCTCGTGGACTTACATCAATAGTATAACCTTCAGACTTTAATTTTTTTTTGTTATCAATTAATTTGAGATTTAATGAAGTACCATCACTAGATTTTTCTTTTTCTTCCTTTATGGTTAAACTAAATCCAGTAGCCGGGAAAAGAAGATTCTTCAAATACTCACTTAATCTCATTAGCTTCGGATTTGAATATATAATTACTTTTTCTGTTAGTGTAAATTTTCCTGTAGAAATGTTTACTGATACAGGTTCAGGGATAATAGCGATATTTTGAATACTACTCACTCTCTTGGCAACAATTAAATCCTTTAAAAATAAAAAACAAAAGTGATTATTAAAATTAATTAGAAAATTGAATGATATGAAGTTAAAAATTAAGAATGAATGGTTCGTTGATGAAGAAGGAAGAACTGTTTTACTGAGAGGCGTGAATTTGGGTGGAAGCTCAAAAGTTCCTTTTACTCCTAATGGGGCAACTCATATTAAAACTGATTTTAGTGATTACAGAGATGTTTCTTTTGTAAGTCGTCCATTCCCTTTAAAAGAAGCGGACGAACATTTTTCCCGTTTAAAACACTGGGGCTTTAATTGTCTTAGATTTTTAATCACATGGGAAGCAATTGAACATAAAGGACCTAGAGAATATGATAGAGAGTATTTAGATTATCTGGAAGAGGTTTTAAAAGTAGCTGAAAGTTATAATTTTTACACATTCATAGACCCTCATCAAGATGTTTGGAGTAGGATGACAGGGGGAGATGGAGCGCCTGGTTGGATTTTTGAAGAAGTAGGTTTAGATTTCAGGAAATTTGATACTGCTGATGCTGCTTTAGTTATGCAGTATAGGTATGATCCTAATAATCCAGATACATATCCTTTAATGCATTGGTCTAGTAATGCCGTTAGATTTGCTAATGGGACGATGTGGACATTATTCTTTGGTGGAAGAGACTTTGCGCCATTGTACAAAGTTAATGGTGTAAATGCTCAAGATTACTTACAACAACACTATTTCAATGCAATAAAACAGGTTGCTCTAAGAGTAAGAGATAATCCTTATGTAATTGGGTTTGATACTTTTAATGAACCAGAACAGGGTTGGATTGAAAAGAAAGTTGATGGATCTGGAGCTGAAAAACTCACTGAAGATTTTGGATATAGGTTTACACCCATAGATGCAATGTTAGTTGGGTCAGGATTTTCTAGAACAGTTGGATATAATGAGATAAAAAGGTTGGGTATAAAAGAAACAAGAAGAGATGAGTTAAATAAAGGAAAAGTTTCTTGTTGGTTGGATGGAGCCAAAGATATATGGAGAGAAGAAGGTATATGGGGATTAGATGAAAATGGAATCCCTATTATTTTAAATAATGATTACTTTACTGTAAAAAATGAAAGAGAGGTGAATTTTTTCCAAGATTACCTTTCACCATTTATTTTCGATTATGCTAAAATAATTAGAGAGATAATTCCTGAAGCTATTATGTTTTTTGAAAGTCACCCTATTAGGATACTAAAAGGTGAAAAACTAAGCTTTTCTGTACCAGAAAATACTGTTAATGCTAGTCATTGGTATGATCCAAGCGTAGGAACAAAGCGACCAATGGTTAAAGCAAGTTATGATATGGCAGCAGATAAAGTAGTAGTTGGAAAAAAGAATGTACAAAGGATGTTTATTCGGCAATTAAACCATATTAAAAAAATTTCAAAATCAATTCATAGTGGTATTCCTACTTTAATTGGAGAATTTGGGATCCCTTATGACATGAATAAAAAAGAAGCTTATCAAAAATTTAAAACAGAAGCAGGGATAGCTTGGAAAAGCCATATAAAATTACTCAGCATGATTTATAATGCATTAGATGCTAATTTATTACACTCAACTCAATGGAATTATACAGCGGACAACAATAATAAATGGGGTGATCTATGGAATCTTGAAGATTTATCCATTTTTAGTAGAGATCAACAATTAAATCCAAGTGATCTTAATAGCGGAGGGAGAGCAATTGGGGGGTTCTGCCGCCCTCATTTTATCCAATGTAATGGCATTCCATTAAAAATGGAATTTAATTATAAAGCAAAAACATTCAATTTTGAGTTTGAATGTGATTCTTCAATAAAGGTTCCAACTATAATTTATATCCCAAACATTCAATATCCAGAGGGTTATGACATCAAGATCTCTGATGGAGAATTCGAAAAAAACGAAGATGAACAATTGGTTCTCATAAAAACTAAAAGAGAGGGCATTTATAAAGTTACTATTTCTGAAATCCCCTAAAATTCTTATTTCAATTTAAATTCCATATAAATTTAAATAAAAAGCTTAAATAGTCCAAGATATCATAAAAATATATTAAAAAATTTTGAATAATGAAAGAAAATCATAAAATAATAATTACTGCCACTACAGCAAATTCTTGGATATATCCTGAAGTTAAGAATTGGGCTCAAACTACTGATGAATTAATAGATGACGTATTAAAGTGTTATGAAGCTGGTGCTGCGATTGCCCATATTCATCTCCCTAGAGGAAAGGAAGTTGAAACTGTTAAAAGGATACGAGAAAAATGTGATATCATTATTCAAGCTGGCATGTCAAGCGAATCAATTCCAAATAGAGAGGGAGACTTTAAGGCAAAACCAGATATGATATCAGTAATGTTAACTCATCACGCAGAGCATTTTGCTCAAGTAACCGTTGATATTTTACATCCTCTAGATGAGTTAGAGGAGTATTGTAAAAAATGTAAAGAATACAATATAAAACCGGAGTGGGAAGTCTGGCATCAAGGATCATTTTGGAATTTGAATTATTTAATCGATAAAAGTTTATTAGATTGGTCTAAACCACATTTTTTAACATTATTTTTTAATTGGCCAGGCGGAACATGGTCAGCTCCTAATTATGATGAGTACATGCATAGAAAGAAATACATGCCTTTTAACAGTGTTCACACAGTTAGCGTAATGGGTGAAGAACAAATGAAATTATTAGTTTTTGTTCTTACTCATGGTGGAGATATAAGAGTTGGTACTGAAGACTATCCATTTATCAAAAAGGGAGTACCTGCAAAAAATAATGCTGAAATTGTAAAAAATTATGTAAGTATTTGTGAACATATAGGTCGTGATATTGCTGATCCTTCAGAAGCAAGAAAAATTTTGGGATTAAAATGAGAAAAGGTGAATTACATAAAATTAAAAGATAGAGTAGCAATAATAACGGGAGATGGGGCGGGAATTGGCGAAGCCACCGCAATCTTATTTGCAAAAGAACTGCTAAAGCATGTTGTAACTCGTTATCTGAATCTGCTAAAAAGGTTATGGAGAAAATCATAGCAGATGGTGGTGGGGCTATATTCGTTCAAGCCGATGTTGCTATCGAGGAAGAGGCAAAAAAAATCGCAGATAAAACGGTTAAAACTTTTGGAAAAATTGACATTGTCTTTAATAATGCTGGAATAGTCCTTGGTGGAGCGATTGATACCATTTCTACTGAAGATTGGGACAGAACGATGGCTGTTAATGTTAAAGGAATATATTTAGTATCTAAATATGCAATCCCATACTTAAAAAAGGCAAAAGGGACAATTATCAATAATGCTTCTATTTTAGCCCTTAAAGGTGTTAAAGATAGAGCTGCCTATACTGCTTCTAAAGGAGCAGTTTTATCGATGACAAGAGCAATGGCGGCAGATTATGTTGAAGATAAAATTCGTGTAAATGCAATTTGTCCTGGCACAACAGATACACCCTCATTGGCAGAACGTATCAAGAGTCGTGGTGGAGATTATGAAAAAGTAAGACAACAATATATTTCCCGCCAGAAATTGGGAAGACTTGGAACTCCCGAAGAAATCGCTGAAAATGTTTTATTCCTCGCTTTAAATGAATTTTGTACCGGGATAAGCCTTTCCATTGATGGTGGATCGAGTATTTGAGATTTTTTCCTAAAAAAAAATAATAGTTAAATTTTAAATTTAAAAGAATAAATATTATCCAGTAATATCTCGTTTTTTCAACATTATTATTCCAATGATTAAAAAGATTCCTGCAACCACGATAAAATATAAAAATGAAACCACAGGAGGATAATAATTGGTTTTAACATAATCAATATCATAGCCATTCCCAGTTTCAACCATTTTAGTAATTCCAAACATCCAAAATATTTGTGCAAAATAATTCAAAATCTCAGGATCAAAAGATTCTCCGATCCACAGGAATACATTGGCAAAATGATATCCAAGGTCGAAATTATACAATAAATATTTTTCATACCAATTATCTTCGGCAAAAAATAACAGCGGTTTAAACATCATAATAACAAGAAATGAAAAAATTACTAAAGCAAGAGGGAGAAGTAAAGCATTTCTCGGTCTTTGAAATATTGATGAAAATGCCATTGTTATTCCTCCAAAGAAGAATATGATAATTAATGAATAGAGAAAAAAGATCCCTAAATAAGAACCTATATCGTCAAATGGATATTTAATTGCTGCGATTATGCAAATGTTAGATAAACTCAAAAAACTTACTATTATTCCGAATAGATAAAGAGCGACAAACTTACTTAATACTATTTTTGTTCTATCAATAGGTTTGCTTACTAAAAATAACATCGTTCCTGTTCTTAATTCTTCAGAAATTAAAGGGCTCGTAGAACCTATAATAATAATTGGAAACATTATAGCAAAATTGTAATACCAAGTAGCAAATCCTAATAATTGTACTACATGTTCATCTCCTGAAAGTACACTGGAGGGTGTAAAAGCCACTATTAATGCAGGAACTAACACCATGAAAACAACAGAGAGGAGTAGTCTTCTCCATGTGCATAAATCAAAAATAAACGTCTTCTTAATCAGTGCAATAGATGGTATTAAGCTTAGTTCTGGAAAAGGTTTTATTTCTTTAATTTTTTCCTTAATTGGATTGGATTCAGTAGCATTCAGTTCTTATTCACCTCATCTTCCATTATTTCAATAAAAATATCTTGTAAAGAAGTTTCAGGTTGATGAAACTCTCTTAAAATTACATCATTTTCGATTATTATTTTAGGAATGGCTTTCTGAAGCATTTCGATATCTTTTGATAGGATATGGATTTTATTATCTTGCTCATCAATCCAGACATTTCCTATATAATCCTTTTCCTTTAATGCTTGAATAATTTTTTCATTTGAACTTGTATCCAAAATAGTGATATTGCGACCAGCTTTGATTGAATGCATTTTTTTGATATTTTTGATGGTGTCTGCAAGAACTATTTTTCCTCTGTTAATCATCGTGACTTTTTCGCACATTTGTTCTATTTCAGATAAAATGTGGCTTGAAACAAACACACTAACATCTTTTGATAATTCTTTAATGTCTTTTATAATATTAGACCTTCCGATAGGATCTAAATTCGATGTTGGTTCATCCAATATTAATAATTCAGGTTCATGTAAAAGAGCGGCTGCTATGCCAATTCTCTGTTTCATTCCCTCTGAATATTTTCCAATTTGTCTATCTCGAGCCTCTAATAACTCTAATTTTTTTATTAGTTCAAGAGTTTTTTCTTTTGCATCATTTCTTCTTAAACCACTTAATTCCCCTATATATATTAAGTATTGTTCTCCAGTCATGTTATTGTAAAAAGCAGGATCTTGAGGTAAAAAACCTATTATTCGGCGCGCTCTTATAGAACCTGCATTTTCACCTCTTATTTTTGCTTTTCCTTCTGTAATTGAAATTGCTCCTATCAACATGTTGATTGTTGACGTTTTTCCCGCACCGTTTGGACCTAAAAATCCGTGAACTCCTGGCTCCACTGAAATATCTATCTTATTTACTGCTTTTACACTTTGTTCTCCTCTACCATAAATTTTTGTTAATTTATGAGTCCAAATTTCTGGTACTTCTGATTCGTCTTTTATCATTTCTTTAATACTAGTTTTAAATTTAATCAAAATTATCGAAAATTGAATATTTCCTATATTTTATTGATATATGTTAAAATAAATTTTTTTGGTTAAAAAGATTGTATATTTTACATTTAAAATGTTGTTAATCGAAAGGTTGATGCTATGGATTTAGTGAAATTTGGCATAATAGGCTGTGGAAATGCTTCCAGTTATCACATCTTAGGTATTAAAAAGGATCCTAATCCAAACATTAAATTTGTCTAATTCAAAATAATTATTATAATCTAAATTGGTAAAAATTTAATAATTAAAGTAAATGGTGGTCTAATTTGGTAAAGCATATTGGTATTGTTGCTTGTAGCGCAGAGGGAGCTGCTCTTTGTTATACAACAATATGCATGGAAGCTCAGGAAAAAATGTTTAAATTTTGGCATCCTGAAATTACAATGCATACACCAGCTCTTTCTGATTACATGCAACATATCTGGAATGGAGATTGGGAAAAAGTGGCGGGTTTAATGCTTACTTCGGCGATAATTGTCGCAAAAGCAGGTGCGGATTTTGCTATTTGCCCTGACAATACTATACACCAAGCATATGATTTGATGATAGCTAAATCACCAATTCCTTGGCTACATATAGCAGAAGTTGTAGGTGAAGAGGCTAAACGAAAGAGATATAGACATTTAGGAATCTTAGGGACAAAATATCTAATGAATTCACCAGTTTATCCTGATGCCCTTAAGAAATTCGGAATCTCATATGAGATCCCTGAAGTTTCTGATCAAGAAAAAATTGATAAAGCTATTTTTGAAGAATTAGTAAATGGTGTTTTTTCAGAGGAATCTAGACGATATTTTAATAAAGTAATTCAAAAATTAGAAAAAAAAGGTTGTAATGCTGTCGTTCTTGGATGTACAGAAATCCCTTTACTTATAAATCCAAATGATTGCCCATTACCTACTTTGGATTCTACTAGGTTACTTGCAAGAGCAGCAATTAAAAAAGCTTTAGAATAATTATATCAAATATATAAAAAAAGTTAAATAGGTTTATTGAGTAGTCCACCCACCATCAATCCTTAAATCAGCTCCAGTCATATAGGAGGATTCTTCGGTTGCTAAAAAGAGAATTCCTGTAGCAATTGATTGGGAAAAATTATAAGATTAATTGAAATATGCTGAATTATAATGGAATGTGAACTAGAAAATATTAAATTATATTATGAGGTTTATGGGAAGGGATATCCAGTTTTAATGCTTCATGGATTTCCAATTGATCACCAAGTAATGAAAGGGTGCATGGAGCCCATTTTTGAAAGCAGAGAAAATTACAAACGCATTTATTTTGATTTACCTGGAATGGGAAAAACTAAAGGGGAAAAATGGATTAAGAATTCGGATGATATGCTTGATATTGTTTTAGAATTTATTGATAAAACCATTCTGAATCAAAAATTTATAATTGCAAGTGAATCTTATGGCAGTTATTTAGCAAGGGGCATAATCCAAAAAAAAATTAACTTCATTGATGGTGTTCTATTCATTTGCCCCGTCATTTTTCCACGGCCAAATATACGCTCATTACCTAAACATGTAGTTTTAATCAAGGATAAAAAATTCATTTCAAGTCTAGACTCTTCAGATACTAAAGAATTTGAAGATGTTGCAGTGATCCAGAAACAAAAAATATGGGAAAGGTATAAAAATGAGATAAATACTGCTGATAATGATTTTATAAATGAAATATGGGAAAAAGGGTATCCGCTTTCACATGATGTGGACCAACTAATTGAAAAATTTGATAAGCCAACATTATTTTTAATGGGAAAACAAGATTCGGTTGTAGGTTATCAGGACGTATTGAAATTGATTGAAAGATATCCAAGAAGTACTATTGCTGTATTAGATCAAGCTGGACACCTCCTTCAAATTGAACAGGAAAAATTATTTAATTCATTGGTTAACGATTGGTTAGATAGAATAGAGTATTATATATCTCAAGAAAATAAGAAATAAAAAAAGTAATATTTTCAGTTTATTTTTCTATTTTTTTAGGTGCCTCCCGCGGCAACCTTTCATTGACTGGTAAAAGAGGGCTAAATTTTTTATGCGGCTCAGTTTGATACCAATAAGCAGTTGAAGAAAAATCATCTGATCTTTGGTTTGCATGACCATATTCAATTTTAACTTTTATATTTTGGTGGAAATAGATTGGATCTTCTATGTGATATCGGTAATATGAAATTTTTCCACTCCAATTCTTTCCACCCGGTAATGGTATGCCGAAATATGGTGAACAGTAATATTGAGTTGGACACCATGATCCACAGAAATAATCCTCTGTACCAGTTCCATAGAGTATAGTTTCTCCATTATCAATTTCGATGTAATCATCCCCTTCACCTGGCCAATTATGCCTTTTAGTTTCATAAAGGTTATGGATATCTAAATGGCACCCTACGTAATGTCCTTCTCCCTCAGCTTCTAAAATTAGGTAATCATCCTTATGATCAGGATTTTTCTTGCGAAAACTTTCTATTCTCTTTTTGGTTTTATAGTCATTTCCTTTACAGGGATTTTCTCTGTTCCAAGATGTATGAAATCTCCCATATGAAGGATCTAATTTATCATATTCTTCATAATCTATATAAAAATAGCATAAAAGTTCTAATTCACTCTCATTATCTATTTGGATTCTTGCTTTTTTAGAAAATGGCATTGGAAAAAAACAATTAAATCCTTTTCCTGATTCAGGTCCCATAGATAATGGTAAACTCCAAAAATTAGCTGTTTTTCCATGCCCAATTCCAAAAAAATCACCAATGGGATATTCCACAGAGGGATTATTTTCATAGTCCCACCACATCCTAATAACAGCTTTTCTAAGATAATTTGGATCTGATGATGCTAAAGTCATCCAAATATGTTTTATAATACCTGTATTCTGAATAACACAAATATCAACTTCTGTATTGCTCTTAATTCTAACGAAATCAAGGTTAGCACCTGTTTTATCATAACTCGAAATTCTCCTTCTTTTAACGTTCTTTTTAATTTTAGCTAAATTTTCTAATGAATTAAATCCAAATTCCATTTAAATCCCCTAATTTATTGTTTTGTAGTAATAATTAATTCAAAGGAATTAAGTATTATTAATTCTATTCTCCTTGAATTTGTACAAAAACTTTTCTATTTCTAGGTCCATCATACTCAGCAAACATGATTCCTTGCCAAGTTCCAAGCATCAATCTATTTTTATGGATTAATGCATCTATTGAATGTCCTGTTAATGAGCATTTAATATGCGCGTCCGAATTTCCTTCACCGTGTTTGAACCTGTATCCTAATCCACCACCTTTAGGAACTAATTTAATTAAATAATTACTAATATCCTTTTTCACGGAAGGATCAGCATTTTCATTGATGGTTATTCCCGCTGTAGTGTGGGGGATAAATATTCGGCATACACCTTCCTTCACGTCATGTTTTCTAACTATTTTACTGATTTCATTTGTTATATCTAATAAAACTTCTCGTTCTGGAGTACGAACTCTAAATTCTTCAAACATTATCATAACATCACCAAGATTTGATCAATTTATATATATATTTAAATTAATTATCTAATCATTAAAAGATCCGTGCTTTCCTTTTCCTTGAGTAAAAGCTTTACTCCCTGTTAGGTACTCTCCCTTTTCAAGAGTGTTCAAACCATATTCAAATTCTTTAGCCATGGCTTTTTTAATATCTAATCCGAGCTGATCATAAGTAGATAACCGATCATTCCTCATACAAATTTGAGGAAAAGCTGCAATTTCTCTTGCTAAATTTTCAGCTTCGGATCTTGATTTTCCATCATCAACGATGCGGTTAGCGAGTCCCCATTCGTAGGCTTCTTGGGCAGTTACAGGTCGCCCTGTAAGGATCATATCAAGTGCTCTGCTTAATCCTATAAGTTTGGGTAATCGAACCGTCCCTCCATCAATGAGTGGAACTCCAAATCTTCGGCAAAACACCCCAAAAATCGCACTTTTCTCAACTATGCGCATATCGCACCATAAAGCAAGCTCAAGGCCACCCGCAACTGCATATCCTGCTACTGCTGCAATCACTGGTTTGGATAACATCATTCTACTAGGACCCATTGGGGCATCGCCTTCCCTATCAATTCGGCTCCCCTTACCCTCGACTATGGCTTTTAAATTTGCTCCAGAACAAAAAGTACCATTAGCACCCCATAAAACTGCAACTAAAGCTTCATCATCTTGTTCAAATTCTCTAAAGGCATTTGCAAGTTGATATGCAGTAGGGCCATCTACAGCGTTTTTAACTTCAGAATTATTAATTATTACCGTATAAACAGGATAATTTATTTCAACTTTTATTGGCATA
>CAYZTE010000042.1:0-11286 GCA_964481225.1 uncultured archaeon
TATAGCTACCTAAACCAAGGATAATGTATAATGACAATTTGATTCCCGCATTCATAATCTTTTTCCCAGCTTTTATCATTGATTCAGCATTAGTTCCTTTTCTCATAATCCTTAGTATTGTATTTGAACCACTTTCTAGTCCCATATACACAATATCTAATCCTGCTTCGGCTAACTTCTTTAATTCTTCATCCGTCTTTCTCAAAATGTCTAATGCTTTTGCATAGCAACTTACTCGTGGTACATTTTTAAGCTTAATTCTTACAAATTTAATGATTTCAACAAGTAAATCTGTTGGTGCAGAAGTAGGATTCCCTCCAGCTAAAAATACTGGGAACCCATGATAATTATATTCTGCAGCTTTATCAATATCTTTTTTAACATCCGCTAAAGATCGTATCGCATAATCTTGAGTAATTCCATACACACCCTTATAAGTTCCACAAAATCGACAGCGATTCCAGCTACAACCCCCCGTAACAGGAATTAAAACAGAATATGCTTCTACTGGGGGTCTTATTACAATTTGTTCAGGTGGGATTTTAGTTAGCATAGAAATTTTTTTAAATTTTTCTTTAGGATAATCTCATTTATAATTATAATTAATCTAAACAAATTTTTAGATATTATTATTATAATTCACAAGCATTTGGATATTAATTAAGGCGATGTTTTCAATTTTCGTAATTTTTTAATTTTATTGATTGTAGGAGTATTAACTTTACAAGCAAAATATTTAAGTTTTCTATTATTTTCTCAACTAATTCAATGAAACGAATTATTTTATATTCTATAGTTTAAAAAAATTGATTTGATTTCTTATTTGTTAAGGGTTTATTAATATATGAGTTATGATCGAAAAGACATACTTTATAACTTTAAGACAGTGATTTGTGGTGCCAGTGCTGTCGGTAAATCTTCACTTTTTAATCGCTATTGTTTTAATTCATTCAATTTTGACACTTCTCCAACAATAGGAATAAATTTTCATTCAGTATATTTAAAAATTAATACTAAGAAGAATCCGGACGAATTGAAAGAGAATTATATAGTAAATTCTATTTTTGATTTTGGTGGACAAGAAAGATTTGCTCCATTGATCCCAAAATTCATAGAAGGTGCCAATGGAGCCTTATTGGTTTTTGATTCAGTAAATTATTCTTCATTTGATCAATTAGATTTTTGGCATGAAGAGATAATTAAGAATGCCATAAGTTCAAATATCCCAATAATTTTAGTAGGAAGCAAGAGTGATTTATTGAATAAAACTTCTAAATCGGAAATTGTTAAAGGCGATTTAATTCAAAATTATGTTGAAAAAAAACAATTAAATGGTTTTTATCGGACTTCTGCTTTGGAAAATTATAATGTTTTAGAAGTCTTTAGAGAACTAAATAATTTAATGTTAAAAAAACAACATATCCCTTATGTTGTAGTATGAAATAATAAGAAATAAATTCAAAATTCTCTGGTATAAACAAACTCTAAGAATTCGTTAAAGAATTCTTTTTGTTTCTTATTAAGATCAGGATAAATATCTTTTAATTTATTCTTTGCTTGTTCCACAAGATTCTTTGCTAAAAGCTCAGCGATTATTAAAGAATTTGTTTCAGTAAAAATATCTTCTACTTCTTTGATATCATTTTGTGTCAAAGCATCTTTATGATAAATTTCATTTAGCCTTCTAGATTGATTTTCATCCGAATTTTGAATTGCTAAAATGTAAATAATTTTATTGCGACATTTAGCTTTAATGTCATCTTCCATATCAAGTATATCATCTCGTATGGCATGGGCTTGACCTATACTCAGCATCGCATCACTCAAAGGTTTGATTTGATAATGAATATTGCCTTTAGCCAGAATAGCTCCAATTTTTGCAGATTTCTCAAATAACCTAGCCCTCTGACACTCAGCAATATTTAGGTACTGTTCTAAAGTCATGGTAATGTTGTTATAATTCATGTATTCTTCAATTAATTGCCCTTTCATTAAATAATCCATAGATTCCGTGTATTCATTAATAGCTAATAGTTTTTGTTGTTCTGGAAATTTCGAAGATTTTAAAATATCTAATCCCAATAAATAGCCTTGAGTACCTCCTAAAATAGACATATCTCTTCCATATAGATTAATAAATTCATCTTTATTTGGGATATCTATATCCTTATAGACTTGATTTAACTCCTCTTTTAATTGCATATGAAATGTTGGCTTGCCTCTTCTTTTAATATCATCATCTAGAAGATCATCATGAATTAAGTGCCCGCTATGCAAGAGTTCAACTGCTAAGGACACTTCACGTATTTGATCTATTTGATCCTCTAAATACATTGGATTTACGATACCGGCAAAAGCAGCATTTAATAATATAGGATGAATTCTTTTTGCTTTTACATTCAATATAAATTCTTCAAGTTGTTTTATAAAATCTTTAAGAAGGATATCTTTCTCATTTTTAGAGAGATAAGTAAAGTATTTCTCCAATTCCTTGTCGACAAATGATTTTTCTGTTTTAAAGAATTCTTCTATCATATTAAATTCACAAAAATTTCATTAGTATTAATATAAAACAAATAATAATTTAATTTTATTATATCTAAATTCTATCAATTCTAAACCAAACGTGATTATAGCATGAAAATAGCGGTAATGAGTGATACTCATGATCATATGAATAATATTTTAAAAGCTGTCTCTATTATAAATGAAAGAAATGTTGAGGCTCTAATCCACTGCGGGGATTATGTAGCGCCTTTTGTTAAAAAGTGGTTTGATAAATTAAATGTTACAATAAAAAAGAATTTTTTTGGAGTTTTTGGGAATAATGACGGAGAACGCCTATTTTTAAAGAAAAATCTGGGTCAAATTTGTCAATTTGCTCAAAATGGAAATGAATTTATTTTAAACTTAGGTGGTAAAAGAATTTTTGCATCTCACATGCCAAGGCAAGACACAATAGAAGCTTTAGCTAGCTCAGGAAAGTTCAATATCATCTTATCTGGGCACACGCATGCATTAAAATATAAAAAATTAGATAATGGTGCATTAATTCTTAATCCTGGTGAAGTTTGTGGTTATTTAACTGGAAAATCAACATTTGCTATTATAGATACTGATAAAATGGATGCTGAGATCATTGAATTATAAATTTTTTATTACTTTTTTCCCTATTTAATTTTATTTGCTGAACTATAGTTATTTTATTAAATTTCAAAATAAGTAATTCAGGAAAAATAATATGGTTTCAAAAAAGTAAAAATCGATTAAAATTCGAATAAGCTCGTTATTTTATGACTCAATCTTAAATTCAAAAACTTTTTTTTAAGAACATCTTAGTTTTAATTATTATGGCATTACCATTAGAAGGAAAAGTTATATTAGATCTCTCAAGGATGCTGCCAGGACCATATTGTACCATGATATTGGCTGATCTTGGGGCAGAAGTCATCCGAGTTGAAGATCCTGGATATGCTTATGCTAATCCACCTCCTTTTTTTCAAAAAGAGAGATACCGTGAGAGTGCCTTTAATTCTATTATAATGAGAAATAAAAAATCAATCACGCTTAACCTTAAAAAAGAAAAGGCTAGAGAGATTTTCTATGAATTGGTTAAAAAAGCGGATGTTGTATTGGATACGTTCCGTCCAAAAATTATGTATAAATTAAAAATTGATTATGATACTCTTGCCTCAATAAATCCATCGATAATTTGCTGCTCTTTAACAGGGTATGGTCAATATGGACCATACGAACAAATAGCAGGCCATGATCTTAATTATATAGGGATTTGTGGTATCTTAGATTTAAATAAAGACAGATTGATCCTTGGTACGCAAGATCAAGAACGAGTTCCTGTAGTTCCTGGTGTTCAAGCAGCAGATATAGGAGGGGGTTTAGTTTCTGCTATAGGAATCTTAGGGGCTATCATTGAAAGAGAACTCAATCCTGAAAGAAAGGGACAATATATAGACATTTCAATGACAGATTCCGTTTTTTCTTTTATGCCATTAGTTGCAGCATATCATTTCTCCAAAGATTTAAATGAAGGAGTAAAAACTCAGAATCCGATCCATGGAGATTTTCCATTCTACTCTGTATACAAAACCAAAGACAATAAATTCATCTCTATAGGAATTATTGAAGTAAAATTTTGGCGAGAATTATGCAAAGGCCTTGGTCGTGATGATTTAATATTAAAACAATTTGTCCAAGGAGAAGAAAAAGAGGAAATTTTTAAAGAAATTCAAGGTGAATTTCTGAAGAAAACACAAAAAGAGTGGACGGATATTTTTATGGCCTTAGATGCATGTGTAATGCCAGTAAATTCGTTTGCTGAAGCTTGTGAAGATCCACAAATTAAGGCTCGTAATATGGTTGTTAAAACAAATCATCCTAAATTCGGTGTAATTCAAAATGTAGCTTCGCCAATTAAATATTCAAGAACTTCATTAAAAATTAGAAGTTTAGCTCCAAAAAGAGGACAACAAACGAAAGAAATATTTAGAGATCTTGGCTATTCTGATGAAGACATTCGAAATTTTAGAAAAAAAGGGATAATTTAAGTTTTTTTCATAATATCTCGAATTCAACAATTATTATCAATGATGTGATCAAAAGAGAAATAATTGTAAATACTATTAACGTAATAAACATTGGCCAATCTTTTAACTCCCCATAAAAACCTGCTGCGTTTATAGTGGAATAGATTGCCATTCCAATAGCAATAAAGAATATTGCCATTCCCCAAGATTGATTCATTACCAATCCAATCCCTCCGATTATAAGCATAACAGATGTCAGAAATTCAGCAACTAAATGAAAAAAAATTTGTGTTGGCTTGGTATTAAGTTCTGGTACTTCTCTCTTTATTAATAACAAGAGCCACATAATTAACATTGTGATTCCTATTATAATTATATAAATTGAAGCAATTAATTCAATAACTATTTTATTCACCTTCAAAGATTTGATTGAATCAAATTTATTAATCATTAAATTTACTTAAATTTTCTGCCAATAAATTTACCTAAATTGAGATTCAGAAATAATTTTAATCTTATCTTTTTTAATTTGAAAAATCAAATACAGCTTTAACAGCATGAGATTCAGATTTATTAGCTAATGTATCAAATGCTTCCTTATATTTTTTAAGTGATACGAGCAATATGAGCAATAGCAAATTTAGAAAGCTTATATTCGAAAAGTAATGCCTTCATTATTGTCGATCAAAAATTTATTTAGATATATAATATCAATGGTTTTTTCAAGTTTCATAGAAATTTTTTTGATAAATATAATTATTTATAATATATTAGAAAAAAGAATTGATTTTTTATAGAAGTTTTATGAGTATTGATTCAAAATTATATAATTCCATTAAAAATTCAGGTATAGATCTAATATTTTCAGTCCCATGTATTATGCTTAAAGGCTTATTGCAAATTATTGAAGAAAAAAAAGAAATTCAGCACATATCCGTTACACGTGAAGAAGAGGGTGTTGGTATTGCAGCAGGAGCCTATTTAGGAGGCAAAACCCCCGCAATATTGATACAAAATTCTGGATTAGGTAATTCCATAAATGCAATAAAATCTCTAATACAACTATATAAAATTCCTGTAATATTTATTATGAGTTACAGAGGTGCTGAAGGAGAAAAAATTATTGCACAAATTCCTATGGGAGAACTTACTCTGGATCTATTAGATTTATTAAATATTAAAAAATTCATTATTGATTCAGTGGAAAAAGTTAAACAAATAAAAATTGCCATTGATTTTAGTAAAAAATCAAATCAATCAGTAAGCATTCTTTTAAAGAGAGAGCTTTGGGGAAAAATAATATGAAAAGATTTGATGCTCTAAAAAAAATTGCGGAATTATTAAATAATGAACTTGTAGTCTGTAACCTTGGTGCTCCTTCAAGAGAATTATATCATATTAAAGAAAGAGATGAAAATTTTTACATGCTTGGGTCAATGGGTTTGGCTTCATCAATAGCATTTGGAATAGCTCTTTCAAATCCTGAAAAAAAAGTTTGGTGTATTGATGGAGATGGTTCTTTACTCATGAATCTCGGTAGTTTAAGTACCATAGCTAACAATAAGCCAAATAATTTAACTTTAATAGTCATTGATAATGGTTCTTACGGATCTACAGGAGATCAAAAAACATACACGAGCAATAAAACGAAATTAGAATTTATAGCCAAGGGAGCTGGATTTGAATCAATAACAGTTATAGATAAAGAGAATAATATAATACCCAAAATAAAAAATTTAGGCTTAGGTTGTCATTTTGTACTTATTAAAGTAATGCCCGGAAATGCTTTGGTTGAAAACATACCGTTACTTCCAGAAGAAATAAAGGAAAGGTTTATGAAATTAATGTCCCAATAATTTTTGTTAAAATTTCTTGTTTTAACTTGATTATGCATAATTTTAATTAAGAACAGAGTTATTATTTTTTTAGAATTGAACAATAAATAGATTAAGTAAAATTGAAAAATTTGAAAATTAAAAATGTCAGAAAAGTTCAAGAATGCAAACAACAATGAGGAACCAAGGAAAGACAATTCAGAAATAGAAACAAAAGATAAAGAAGAATTTGATGAAATTCAAAAAGAGAGAATAGATAAACCTGTTGTTATTAAAGCAGAAGCCTATAAAACAATAATTCTGTATGCAAGTAGATATGCTAACAAATCTATACCACCTGAACAATGGAAGGAAATATATGGAATTTTAATAGGCCATTCTGATGATCAATTGGTATATGTTGAACATGCTGAAGCTTTAACATTTGGCCATACTACCGACGTTCAATTAGATGAAAGACATTATACATTTATAGTAGAGATTCAAGATAAGTTAGACAAGGAAATGAAAGGTAATTACATGATAGGATGGTTCCATTCTCATCCTGGATTAGGACTCTTCTTTTCTTACATAGATTTAATAAATCAATTAGGTTTTCAAGCGAAAAATGATGATTTCTGTGGATTGGTATTTGATCATACTCTTTTAGGGAAGAAGAAGCAAGAAAAAGTAGAAGGGACAGAATATGCAATGACTAAATATGGTACTGGTTTTGAAATTTACAGATTGACAGATGTAAATATGGATCCAAACTCTCCCGAATATGAAAATAATTATCATAAAGTAGATTATATTGTAGATGGATTAAATAAATATTTCTTCGCAAATGTTTTATCTGAATTGTCTGCACTTGTTACTCAAGGGAAACCTCTACAATCTGCGTATGGAGAAAGCCATATTCCAGAGACTAGTGATTTCGATACCTTAGAAGTAAAATCTCCATTAGAGACACCCCCTCTGTATGATTCAGGTGATGTCTCAAGGAAAGATTTCCTGACTGAAATTCCTATGGCAGAAGATGTAGCTTTTGATGTAGACGATTTTTTCTACGGAGAGGTAAAAGTAGAAAAAAAGCGAAATGATTTAAAATTGAAAGAAGAAGCAGAACAATTAACCTATGAAGGGAATCAGGCTTTTGACAAGAAAGATGCATTTACCGGAATTGAAAGATATAAACAAGGAATTGAAAGATATAAAGAAATTAAGGATATTGATAAAGTCATGGATTTGTTGAGATCATTATCTCAAAAATGTATTTCAAATGAACATTTAATTTTTGCAGGTGATTTTGCTGAAGATTTATATAGACTTGCTAAAAAACAAAAAAGTCTTTTTTATAAAGGTGTTGCAAATTATATTTTAGGATATTTACTTCTAAAGAAAGGAGAAAATGAAGTTTTAGAGGACGGATTAAATAAAATTCAAGATGCAGCAGTGGATTTTGAAAAAGAAGGTGATTTTGCTGGAGCTGGAATGTGCTTCAATAAAATTGGTTCAATATATCAAGCTAGACTTAATAAAATAGAAAATGCATGCTTATTTTACAGGGCAGCGATTGAAAACTATAACAATGCAATTTTAAAAGTGCACCCATTAAGAACATCATTCTGGAATAAACCAGCACTATTAATTAAAAAAATTGTAGAATTGAGAGATACAATTGAAGAATTAATACCAAATCTCAACAATGTCGAATTAAAGAAGAAGATTTTAGAAGATCTCAAAAATCTACGATACAATTTTTAACTCTCATTAGATATCATAGATCTTCTTATTTTTCTAATTTTAAATCCAAAAAAATTAAATTTTAAGAATGATTACATTACATACTTCTTTTGGTGATTACCATCCCAAGACATAAACAAAAAATTAAATATTCAAGAAAAATAGCTTGTAAACATCTCAAACCTAAAGGTGACATCAGTAACAGTCTTCAATCCTTGTGTTACTGCCCAACTAGAGAGTTAGTTTTAGGAACCCGAGCTTATGTCTGTCAAGTTTGTAGTATTTATGACCCAGTAAAAAGCAATCGAAGATTTTCAGAACTATTTGAAGAGAGCAAAAAAGTAGCAGAACAGAAAATTAAAGAAAAAGAAATTAAACTAGAGGATTTTGAAATTGAAGCAATAAAAGCCAATGAGGAAATTGACTTGTCGATTGATGAATTTGAAGAGGAAGATGAAGAAATTCTTTTAAAATTTGAAAAGAGAAAAGCAGGAAAAGCAGATATTGAGGATTCAGAATTTGCCGATATTACTGAATGTCCTTTCTGTGGAGATTTTTTTGAAGATTTAGCATCACACATTCAAAGTTGCGAGTTTGCTCCTGATGATGCAAGTTTAGAAGATATCATACCAGCTAAAAAGAAGAAAAAAAGAAAAAAACCAGCTAGTGGAAAATTAGGAGCAGAAGCTAAAACAACTACAAATAAGCAGAAATGTCCTTATTGTGGTAAAGAATTCGCAAGACTTGGTCGTCATTTAATTTCTTGCCCAAAAAAACCCGCAGATGCAGATGAAATAGAAGGAAAAGATTAAAATAATTATTATTTTGATAAACCAAAATAATTTTTTAGAGAAAATATGTCCCCCAGGGAAGAAATCTATTATTGTAGACCAGTTTTTCGTCCTCCAAGTGAGGCTAATTCTCTTTTAATTCAAGTTACAGAGGGATGCAGTTTTAAATGCGATTTTTGCATGTCAAACTTAAATAAGATATTCGTAATTAGAGAAATAGAAGATATTGAAAAAGATTTAGTAGTAGCAAGAAAAATTTATGGTTCTAATATAAAAAGAATATTTTTCTTAGATGGAAATGCTATGGTTGCTTCCACAGAAAAGCTTCTTGAAATAACTAAATACGCAAATAAGTTATTTCCAAATCTAGACAGATGTGGAATCTATGCTCATGCTAAAGATATTATTAAAAAATCTGATGCTCAACTAAAACAATTATCAGATGCAGGACTAAAAATCGCTTATATTGGTTTTGAATCTGGTTATAATAAAATACTTGAAGATGTTCATAAACACGCAACAAAAGCAGACTATATTAAAGCTTCACAAAGATTAATGAAAGCGAATATCATTCTTTCCGCAACTTTTATCAATGGTCTTGGTGGAGCGAATGATCCTGAAATTTCCAGAGCACATGCCATAGAATCTGCTGATTTAGTTAATAAAATTTGCCCTGAAGATGATAGAATTTGGTATATTGCATTTCTAACCCTTATTGTTCCATCAGGAACAGTAATTTTTAGAAAAAAGATAACTGGAGAATTCCAAGAAATGAATTCAATGGAAATCTTAAATGAGCTAAAAGTCTTCATCAAACATATCAATTTCAAAAATAAAAATGCAAATTGTGTATTTCGCTCAAATCATGCTTCTAATTATTTACCTATCAAGGGAATTTTAGAAAGAGATAAAAATCAATTAATCGATGTTATTAATTATGGAATGTCCCATGAAGAGATCTTAAGGCCTGAATTGTTTCGAGGACTTTAATGAATTTTTATTCGTGTTTTTAATAGAGAATTATATTTCTTAATAAAGAATAAACCCTTTTCTATTGGTTATTAATTAAAATCCAGCTAAATTTTAAAAATAATGTTCCTATTAAAGTGTTTTTAATGGTTGCACCCTGTATTTAAAAAGTTAGAACTTTTTAAAAGTTACTTCTTTAGTAATTGAATTATATCCTTTTATTGGGCTCTTAGGTTGTTCTTTTATTAAATTTATAAAATTTAATAGTCTGGTCTGGTCGATTGACATTTTTTTAGAAAGGTTTGATATTGAAAGTTTATAATGATCTTTAGAGAATTTAAATAATCGATTGCTCAATAAGTCTTGATATATCGATGAGATGAGAAATTTCAAATTTGGAAAGTTTTCTGATTTAACATCCTTTACAAATTCAAAAATTTTTTCTGAAGCGTTATAATAATTCAAAACTTTATAACAACTAAGTATTTCATATATTCTCTTAATAAATTTAAAAAATTTCGTAATGTTAAAGCTAACATCTTCTAGATTATATTTCTCGAGATTATGATCCACGTCATTCTTTAACATAGCTAGTAATTTTGAAAAATTCTCTAAATTAGATTCATTGAGTTTTTCTTTCAAAAGATTATTGAAACGACGCTCATAGATCATTCTTTGTTTTACTAATTCAGATCTTATTTGTTTTTGTATTTCATCGAATTCAAGAAGCTCTTTGTCAATATTAAAAGTATCTTGATGTTCTTCTATCAATATTAGTGCTGATCTTATTTTTTCCAAAGCTGAATTTAATTCTCCATCTTGTACTTTCTTTAAGATGATAGATTTATAAAAACTCAATTCCTCAAGAAGATCTTTCTTACTTTTAAAAGATTCGAGATTATTATTAAAGCTCATACCCTTTCTTTCAAGATAAAGATGAGATATATTCTTATTACTTCTTACTAGAATATTTACAAAATTTAAATTTAATATTATTCATTTAATAACACATTTTACAAATTATCAAGAGATTTAGAAAAATGAAGAAAATAACGCTTATAGTAGGATCACCAAGAAAAAATAAGAGTTCTAATTTTTTAATTGAGCAGGCAATTGAAGGGATAAAATCTGCTTCCGATGATCTCGAAATACATAATATTCAAATATCTGATTATAAATTAACTTCTTACTATGGATGTGATCAATGTTTACGGCCACCAAATGAGTGTTCTTTAGCGAAAATTGATGATGCACTGAAATTAGAAGATATTATTCTATGATCATCTGTATTATTCATGGCAGCACCAAATTACTTTGGTGAAAATATCCCCATTACTAGTTTACAAAAATATAAACTGAGGGAGTTGCTTGGAAAAGACGAGTATGAAGAATTAGCAAGATTAATTGCGAGAGATTTAGGGA
>CAYZTE010000042.1:11386-16908 GCA_964481225.1 uncultured archaeon
CTTGGAAAAGACGAGTATGAAGAATTAGCAAGATTAATTGCGAGAGATTTAGGGAAAAGAGTTGTGAAATTACTTTTAAAAATTAAAAAATAAAAAATAGAATAAAAATATTTAAATTTCAATTACGAGCTCCACATAAAGGACAAATGTCTTGATCTCCTATAGGATTACCGCAATCTTTGCAACGTCTAACATCCTCAACTATATCTTCTTCCTTTTCTTCAATTTTTTCTCCTATCTCCTCAACTTTTTCTACACCTTTAGAAAATATTGTCCCGGGTCTATCGCCTGGCCATACAATGTTAACAATAACAGCAGAAATTACTAGTATTACGCAGATGGTAATATAGATAGTGAGATCCGTACTAAAATTCTCTTTTAAAAAATCTATTGTTGCTGATATCCAGTCTACCATCCATGATCCTATGGGTTTGACAATAGGCTTTAGTACCAATAAGATAGCACCAAAGATATTTGCAAGAGTTTGTAAAAATTCCATGGTTTGAAAAATCATCTTTTTAATCCACCTCCATTATTTTTTCATCCTATCCTCACGAATTTTTTCTCTATTAATCGTAAAATCGAAGACATCATATATTTTTAAAACTATAGTTAAGAAATAGACTCCCATATAAATCAAAATCATAGTTTCAAGATCTAAAGATAAAAATCCCGTGAATAGATCATCCGGATGATCTATATCAAACACTATCTCTGTAGCACCTGAGAATTTATAGCTCCATAGATATAAACAATTTAAGAGTACTTGTATTAATGCAAAAATCCCCCTTCTTATGGATTGCTTCGGTGATGAATAAGTAAAAAAAGCGCATCCACTAATAAGTAGTCCAAATGCCATGATCCAAAAAATTATTTTCTCATAATCTTCTTGTGTTAATTTTATATCTATACCTAGCTCAGGAACTTTTAGATATTTCACCCAATTGAAGAGCAAAAAAGGGATGACAATAGTAGTTGTTACATATACAGCAGTGAAAATTGTCCCTCTAATTATGTTTTTAGTTGCACCCATTTTAAATACCTCCTATGGCAATGAAAAATCTCCTATTGATTTATTGTAAACTACAAATGAAGCATCATGCAATCCTAAAGAATACGTCAAACTAATTGTAAAATTAGCAAAAAATTCAAGATCTGGTGGAGGTGTTCTAAACCAGTTTATCTTGGTGGCATTTGGAAATGCAATGATATTGCTCATATCCCCTGTAAAATTGAAAAATCCTATATCACCTTGTTTAATTGTCCCAAAATATTGTTCTTTTTCAAAAAATTTAAGGAAAACAGTATCATTTTGCCCAGGTAAGGTTAAATTTATATGCTCGTATCTCATCGCAATCTCTAATTCTATATTAAGATCTTCCAAGTTAAAATAACCTGCATTAGTAAGATTAACGGGCAAAGTAAAATTGAAAATAATGAGGTCACCAGTTGCGTTGTCAAAATCAACATCAAAATCAGCATCATCATAACCAATTCCTATATTTTCCTCATAATCTCCTAGTATTAAAAGCGCTGACAACCCACCTAAAATTGATACAACAGTTATTGATAAGGCTAATACCATAATAAAAATCCGTAAAATCCACCTAAAAACTCGCGATGGTCTCATGACAATCGAGTATAAATATTTATTTTTGTAGTTTGAAAAATTAAATTAACTTTTATTAGATTTATTATACTTATAAATTTTATATTTATATTTTTTAACAATTTGCGTTATTATAAACTAGATAATTTGAATCTTAATTCACATATTTTTTGACACATTTATGGAAAATAAGTATATTTCTTTCAATTTATCTTAATATTTTTTCTTATATTTTTCAAGAAACCATCAAATTTCTGTTATTTACTTCTATTACGGATATCTATAAGTGAATTTAAATTTATTAATTCAAATAAAAAGATTATAAGTTAATTAATTATATTTTTTCTTAAAAAACACTTTAAAAAAAAATGAAAGAATTATGATAAATTTGGAAGATATTCACGCACACTCGATTGCTTTTGAAGATGTCATAGGAAAAATGGGAACTTCAATCGAAAATGGATTATCAGAAGAAGAAGGGCAAAAAAGGCTTGAGGAATATGGAAGAAATGAATTAATTAAAGAAAAAGGAAAGACAGCCTTTCAGATTTTAATTGGGCAATTCAAAGATTTTCTCATATACTTGTTAATTTTTGCTATTTTTATATCAATAGTTATTGGAATATGGGAATCAACCCGGGAAGATGCTGAAGCTTGGTCCACAGAATATACAGATGCTATAGTTATAGGAGCTATTTTAATAGTTAATGCAGTATTGGGTTTTTATCAAGAATACCAAGCAGAGAAATCACTTGAAAGTTTAAAGAAGTTAGCACCTCATTTTGCCAAAGTGCGAAGAGATGGAAGAGTTGTAGAAATTAGCGTAGAAGATGTTGTTCCAGGTGATATTGTTTTAATTGAAGATGGTGATAAATTTCCAGCTGATATTAGATTATATAAAGAATTCTCTCTTTACGTTGATGAGGCAATTCTAACTGGAGAATCTAAGCCTGTTAAAAAGCAATTAAAATCTGTAGATGATAAAATGATTTTAGCGGATAGAACTAATCTTGGATACATGAATACAATTATCACACGAGGAAATGGAGAAGGTGTTGCTATAGGTACAGGAATGAGAACAGAAATAGGAAAAATAGCCACAAGTTTACAAGAAGAAGAGATTGCACTCAGTCCATTTCAACAGGAAGTAAATAGATTTGGTAAACTCCTTGGAATAATTATTTTGGTGATTTGTGCTTTAGTATTTGCTACTGAACTTATACTTGTCTTAGCTACACAAGGTCCACTTGAAGAAATTATAGAAGCTTTTGAAATTTCAATAAGCTTGGCTGTTTCTGCTGTTCCCGAAGGACTTGTGGTTGTAATTACTGTTGTTATGTCTCTGGGGATGCGTAAAATGGCAGATAGGAATGCATTAGTGCGAAAGCTCACCGCAGTTGAAACTTTGGGCAGAGTTAACGTGATCTGTTCAGATAAAACAGGTACCCTTACAAAAAATGAAATGACAGTTGTAAAAGTTTTCCTTGGAGGAATGGAATATAATGTTGAGGGAGTAGGATATGCTCTTGAAGGCAAAATCATAGATGAGAAAGGAAAACAAGTTGCAGTCACTGAAGAAAATTACATTAAGAGATTTCTTGAAGTATGCATGTTTTGTAATAATTCAAATGTATCACCTCGAAATGATGGGACAAATGATACTGATGTTGTAGGAGATCCTACTGAAATCTCACTTAAAGTTTTAGCCATGAAAATGGAATTAGAAACTAAATCAGAAAAACTATACGAAATTCCATTTAGTTCTGATAGAAAAATGATGTCAGTGGTATCAAAAATAGATAACCGAAATTATGCTTTAATTAAGGGTGCTCCAGATGTTCTATTAAATAATGCTACTAAAGCAATATTTGAAGGACAAGAAAAACCAATTAATGAAGTAAAAGATATAATTTTAAACAAAAATGAAGAATTTGCAAAAGATGCCTTGAGAGTTTTAGGTGTTGCTTATAAACCAATAGGAGAGGATTTCAAAGAAGAGGAAATAGAGAAAGACTATATTTATCTTGGTTTAGCAGGAATTATTGACCCTGCAAGAGATGAAGTAAAAGATGCTATTGAGGAGGCTAGAATGGCAGGAATTCGGACAATAATGATTACAGGAGACCATAAAATTACTGCAATCGCAATAGCGCATGAAATTGGATTAACTCAATCAAGTGAAGCGATAACTGGTGTTGAATTAGAAGAAATGAGCGATGATGATCTTCGAGAGAGGGTTAAAACGGTTGATATCTTTGCAAGGGTTACTTCTGAACATAAATTAAGAATTTTGAGAAGATTAAAGGAACTGGGTTTAGTCGTTTCAATGACAGGAGATGGAGTGAATGATGCTCCTGCCGTGAAAGGAGCTCATGTTGGTGTTGCAATGGGATTAAAAGGGACTGAAGTCACCCAAGAAGCTTCAGAAATGATATTAATCGATGATAATTATGCCACCATAGTTAATGCAATAGAAGAAGGAAGAGGCATTTTTGAAACTACTAAAGGATTCTTTAGATATATGTTAAGTACGAATTTTGATGAGATTTTTTTGATTTTAACTGCATACATTGTTATGAAGTTATTTTCAAGCGTATTTCTTGCCCTTCCAGTCTCTCCTATTCAGATTCTCTGGCTTAACATAGCAACAGATGGAATACCCGCTATGACCCTTGGTCTTACTCCTACAGACCCAGATGTTATGAAGGAAAAACCACGCAAAGGATTTACTTTGTTACCCGAGATTAAAGGACCAGTTCTTCTTCTTGGAATCTATACTTCAATTACAGACATTATACTCTACTTACTTCTATGGAGTGTTTTAATCCCTGGTTGGACTGATGCAGGAATTCCCGAACTAGTAAATGGCGCTACGATCTTTGGGACTACATTAACTGCAGAAGAATATAAAATCGCATTAGCACAGACTATATTATTTACTAATTTGGTTATCTGTGAATTGATGTTTGTTTATTCATGTACCTCTAATATTAAGCCATTTTATTTATTTCCAAATAAACATTTATTCTGGGCAACTGGACTTTCTCTAGCACTCCAATTCTTGATTCTTTTTACCCCTATAGGCCTCGCATTTCATATTGTACCACTAATTCATCCATTCTATTGGATTTCCCTTTTCTTAGGAGCATTCAGTGTCTCCGTCATGGATGAGTTGCGGAAATGGAGATTGCGAAAGAAGAGAGGCTTTAAAATGAGAAAATAAGTTTAATTAAAAATTCTAACACTTTTTTTATTTATATCCTCTGTAGATATTTATCAAATTTGCTAATAAACTTTATCTTCAGAGATCGTTAAAAGTTTATAGGGTTCCTTTCAGAGATAAGTTATATTATTATGGAATCAAATTGAAATTGAGAAGAGCTTTTTTCTGATTACTTTATTGATTAATTTTAAATTTTTGTTATAATTTAATTAAATAATTAGAAGTTAATAGTTAATAATAATAAACGAGATTAAAAAGAATGAATATCACTGAAGTTTTAAAGAACAAGATTGAATCAAATGAGACAGTTCTAACTGAATTTGAATCTAAAGAATTATTAGAAGAGATTGGTATTCCGATTCCTGTTCAAAAGTTAACTTCCTCGAAAGAAGAAACTTTATCTACAGCCGAGGAAATAGGATACCCTATAGTTTTAAAACTCATAGCAGAAGATATAGTTCATAAATCTGATACCGGTGCCGTGAAATTGAACTTAAAAAGTAAAGAAGAAACAGAGAAAGCGTATGAAGAATTAATGAAAATCCCCTCTCAAGCAGATAGGAAAATTTCAGTTCAAAAAATGGCAGATGAACCAATCACAGAACTCATCATTGGAATGACTACTGACCCTCAATTTGGTCCTGCTTTAATGTTTGGAATCGGTGGTATTTTGGTCGAACTCTTAGAGGA
>CAYZTE010000043.1:0-16338 GCA_964481225.1 uncultured archaeon
AATAACTTCTTTATAAGCTCTGTTTTTGACATTTTTTCTAAGTTGCTTATTCGAACCATCTTGCGTGGCGATTTTAATCCTGAAATTATTTGAATGTGATCTGAAGGTATCTTCAGTTTGTTTTTTAAAAGAGTAATCAATTCCTTGTTTGCCCTATTTTGAATCGCTTTCGATCTTACAAAGATTGTAAGTAATTCACTATCATGAATTATCTCTTGTTTCCTTGAATTTGGTTTAACATACAGGTGCAAAATGAAGGTATTTTTTGATGGTTTTTCTAAAAATTCCATTATTCTATGATTGTGTAATTTTTCTGAAACAATTAAATGAAATCATCAACACTATCTTTCAATCTAGTATATGAAGGTTTTGATAATCTTATCCCACCTGCTAATTTATGCCCTCCTCCCACCCCTCCTAAATCGTTTTTAATTCTAGAAATAATTTTGTTTACTCCGTTTCCTTCATTTTTTTCAATAAATTTTCTTGAACAACGAATGCTTAGTTTTATTGTTCCTGATTTTTTCTCAGGACCACCCAGAAATAAAATTTTACCAGAATCAAAAAGCTCATTAACTGCACTAAAACTTGCAGTATCGGACCAATTACTTGGGGGAATTTTCCCCTTCACTTCCATAAAAATAGCTTTTTCTGTTTTCTGATGGGGTATTTCTTTTGAGAAAGCCCTTAAATTTTTAGTAAGATTCTCAATATACTCTGAATAGATGGATTTTGCATAACGAGTTATTTCTTTTAGTTGAATGATCGAAAGAGCTGCACTGATATTCTTGAAACACAAAATATTTAATAAGAGTGCGTGTTCAAAAGCAAATTTTAATATTCCTAATTTTTGTGGTAATAAAGCATAATGTCCATAAGTATTTACATTTGCTTCCTTTTGAATTGTTTGGATTTCATTGTCATTTAAATCAATAACCTTGATCTTTGGATCTATTTGAATTGTATTTAAGAAATTTTTGATTGTTTGGTCAGATTCACCACCAAATTCTTTAATAAATGGTAAAATACTATATTTCAAGCCATTTTTAATAGATCCATGCATGCTGCCAAAAAGAATGAGTCCTTTTTTATCTTCTATAAGTTCTTCATCCATTAATTCTTCATATACTTCTCGATTAAATGATTGAAGTTTATCCATTGATTTTAACGAATCTCCAGCAATGCCAATAATAGTTAGCCACCCTTGGTTTATTATGGATGGCTTGATTTGTCTTGCAAACATATAGGCCAATGTTGTCCCCGCAATGTGTTCAAGCCCATCATATCCATGTACTGTTGGATTTACAAAAAATAAGTTCTCAGGGATCTCATTAAAGTTGAAATCATCTTCAACTTCATGATGATCGAGAATAAAAAAATTCTCTTTTCTTTTTCTAAAAATTGGAATTAATTCAGATAAATTGGAACCAACATCAGTAAAGATAAAAGCAGTTTTATCAGATTGTCTTTTTGATAAAATTCCATTTAAATAATTTTCCCAAGAAACAGATCTATTATAAATGAAATAATCATAATCCAAATTCATCTTATATAATAAATTTTGGATAATATGTAAGCTACTAATGCCATCAGCATCATTGTGAGAAATGGCAATAACCCGTGTATATGAATTATCTATGAATTGATCTACAGCATTGTTAAAATCTTCCATAAATTTGGTTTTATCCGGATTATTGACCATTTATATCATTTTAACAGAAATATAATTTTTACTCTCAGAAATTTTCTAAAGAAGTATATATTCCAAATTAACAATCCTTATTACGTTTTATCTTATTATGAAATCTAATAAATTCCAAATAAATTCCATGATTATAAATATTCCTATTTAATTTGGCTTGATTGAGGAAACCAAGATAAAAATTAAAATCTGAAGAAAAGTTATTAAATTTGTTTTAATTTTCGTCCTATATAATTAAAAATTGAAAGATTCAAGATGACAAGTAAACACCGCAACAACAAAATAGTAACCATTAGCCTTTTTGTAATTTCATTGATAGTCTTTGTAAATATGATTCCACTTTTATTAGGAGATTACAAATTAACTTCAAATTATGCTTCTAATGAACACATTAATTCTGAAGATTCTCTTAATACAAGTGTATTCTCAAAAGAGAATTTCAGCGCGATTCTTACTGAAGAAAAGCAGGGTTTAGGAAATATAACTGTTACTGATATAGATTTTAGCGAATTAGAAATAGGTTTTTATATCGATAACGAAACTTATCCTCTTCTTTGGGAAGATTATAATTCTGGTGCCTTAAATATAACTTCTAAAGGTATAAAGTTTAATGGAACCGTAAGTCCAGCAATACAAGACAATCTGAATGAAAAAGTCAATAATACAATTAGAATAATTACAAGATTGAATGAAAGCTTGGAATTTGAATACAATAATTCTCAAGAAGGATATCTAATTTACCACTCTCGCTTATATCCAAGTCGATTAAAAGAGGTTCACGTAACCAATGGTACGGATGTTCTTGAATTAAATCCCGAGACGGCTTATCATATTGACGATGATAATTTTTTAGTCTTTAATTATGAAGAATATTTCCCAGAAAGCTCCAATTTTACATTTACAATGTATATAATATGGGAATATATAGTTAAAATCACAAATTGGGAATTAATCCAAATTGAAGATGAAAATTTAAAATTAAGCAAAAAAGAACAGAATATAACAGTGACATTCAATTATAATTTTGAATTATATGCTGAAAAGTATAAACAAACTTTTAAAGGAATAACTTACGTTGCTGAAAACGTATATTTTGCTTTAAGAGTGAATTTACTAGATAAAAAATCATTGAATGATCACCAACTTAAATTAAAGGACGAGTTGGTTAATATAAATAAATATTTAAATCCCGATAAGTCAATAAATGTTACATTATTGGATTCATTTTCAGGAAACGTGAGTTTGTTTGCATTAAATTTTACAACCCAATATACGATAAAATTCCTCGACCCTGTTAATAAAAATTGGGCTATTGATAGACTTATAGCTAGCAGAAATGTACGCGAAAGAATTTATTTCCCATTACTAAGATCTGGTCCCAAACATATATATTTAAAATTCTTAACCATTTATGAGCCTACTATTACTATTGACCAAGTTTTAGGCAATACGTCTTTATTTGAGAGAAATGTTGTTTATTTTGATGCTAATCTTTCAATTCCAGGAAAAGAGGGATTGATGGTGAAATTACCCTATATAATAAAAGGAGAAACTTGCCCTTTCACAATTAAATACATGACTAATGTGGCCTTGAGAATAGTCATTACAGATAACATAAAAATGCCTTTAGTAGGGGCTAACATTGAAATATTTTATCATAATAAAATTTATGGAACATACGTATCTAATGAAAAGAGTCAACCGATTGCTCCCGGAAAAAGTGATGATAACGGGGAGATCATAATAAAAAATGTCCCTCATGGAAATTATACGATTAGGGTTTATTATGAAGGTAAATTTATAAAAGAAGAAATTGTAAGTACATATAATAGGTTTAATTACATATATACTGATGTTCCTCATATTCCTTTTTGGATAATAATATTTGCGAGCATCAACGGAATAATCCTAATCTTTGGAATAATATTTTATCTTAAAAACAAAAAATCACGATAAAATACATTGATTGTTATCTTCTGTGATAATATTGAAAATTTCGTGGGATTTTTAAAAAAGAGAATCATAGATGAGATCTTCTATGAATTTAAGGAAATCACGAGTAATTCCTTATCCAGCAAAGTAAACATTGAAATTGTCCTTCACTTTCTTGCTAAAGTTGAAGGAACAACAGTTCTTTATGAAACTAAACAAAACATAACACGATCCCGCAATTTAAATAGTGATGAGGAGGTAATCAAAACCCTGCAAAAAATTTTTTATGGTGTTGATCCATCTTTGTCTCTTGTAAAGGGGAAAATACGAGAAATTTTTCTTTCTTACTCTTCTTAAGTCATTTAGATTCTGAATTATTTAAGTCTTTCTTACTAAGTATGATTTATAGCTTCTCCATATCCAATTAGTCGATAACGCCTATTTATAATTCGAGATAAAGCGTAAATGAAATTTTCTGGAGGACATATAGGTGGTGTTAATTTCATTATGATACTATCTTTTAAGATTTTAGTAACGACTCCCCCTGTTTTTTCAGTGCCTACGACTAACAAGAGTTTTTCATTGTGTTTAAGTTGTTGTACTTTAATTTGTACTTCAGAACCAATGACTCTATCCAATAAATTAATTTTTAACTCTACTTCATCTAAAACTTCGGGAAGTGTTCCTGGTACTCCTCCTAAATGTCCTATTAAGTGATCTCCTTTCGTTAAAGCCGGATCTAATTTTGTTCCCAAGCCAATCAGCCCTCCAGGCTTTGCACTATCTAAGAGATTCTTTCCTTGACTAATGCTTACAACAGTCGATTTTATTGGAACATATTCGTCTTTAATGCGAATTCCAGGTCTAATTTCGATTTCATCACCGACCTTGATTTTCCCTTTTAAAACAGAACCTCCTATGACTCCACCTTTAAGTACGTTAATTTCCTTACCGGGTAAGTTAATGTCAAAAGATCTTGCTATTAAGAATTGAAATTTTTCTTTTTCATCGAATTTTGGAGAAGGGATGTATTCTTCAAATGCCCTCATGACTGGCTTTATATTTGCTCCAAATACGGCTGAAACTGGTATTATTGGGGCATTTTCTGCAACACTATCCTTTATGAATTCTTCAATTTGACGATAATTTTCTACTGCTTGTTCTCGTGAAACTGCATCAATTTTATTTTGTAAAATGATAATATTTTTTATTCCTGCAATATTTAATGCGGCTAAATGTTCCCGCGTTTGGGGTTGAGGGCATTTTTCATCGGCAGCAATCAATAAACATGCTCCATCCATTAATGACGCTCCACTTAACATGGTAGCCATTAGAATTTCATGACCTGGAGCATCTACAAACGAGATATTTCTTTTAAATTCTAAAAGTCCATTACAATTTGGACAGGTATATCGTGGTTGTCCTTTTTTCCTTTCCTGTTCCGCTAAATACGCGGTTAAATATTCATCACACGTAGGACAATAAAGAATTGTAGCATTAGAATAACCAAGTTTAATTGAAATCCCTCTTTCTTGCTCTTCAGAATGCCTGTCAGTCCAATCTCCTGTTAAAGCCTTGATAAGAGTAGTTTTACCATGATCTACATGACCCACGAGTCCTATATTGCATTCTGCCTGTTGTTTTATTAATTCTTTGATTTCAGCAATTATCGCTTTGGGAACTGGTTTTGGCTTAGCTTTAGATTTTGGCTCTTGAATTTCTAAGGTTTTTTCTTTTGTTATTTTCCCAAGCTTCTCTCTATCACTTATTCCTTTAAGAATTTTTTTAGCATTTTCGATGTATTTTTCAGCAGTTGCTTTTCCAACACCTTTAATTTTTAAATTTAATAAATCTTCAAGTTTAACACTAGCTAGTTTATCAATTGAATCTATACCTGCCGCTTTCATTTTATCTGCGGTAGTTTTACCTATTCCTGAAACATCTTCCAATTTATAAGACATGATAGTAAAAAATTTAAGAATTATAACTGCTGAATATATAGTTCCCTAAGAGAAATTAAGAATATATTTTTTATTAAATTAATCAATATATTTGAGAGTTTTAAAAAGATTTAGAAATAACTAATCCTTTATTTAGTTTTAATTGTTTTAATTCCACCTGGTTTTTTTTCCAGCTCTTTATAAGACACTCTCAAAAGGCTATCTACATAGAAAGTAGATAGTTTGTTGCAGGATTTGCATACAATGTAGACGGGAGCGGGATATTGAGCTCTATTTATATCATCCATTTCAATTTTAAACATAATTTTATTTCTACAATGTGGACAAACATTAAATCGGAGAGGCATTTTCGGTTAATTTCCTTGCTTCGCTTCGCGTTTCCTTCCTTCCCGCTGCAATGAAGAAAGAAGGCATAAAATCCAAAAATTTAATTTTATAATAAATAGATTCTTATTTTTAAATTATTTTTTCTAATAATAAATAAATAGTTGTTAAATTTTTATTATTGATATTAAATGGCAAAACTTTCTTTCAAGATTTCTATCCATTTTTTTCTAGTAAGCTTCATACTTTTTCCAGCAATGAATCTAAGTTTAAGATACTTTTTCTATGATTCTAATAATTTAAACTATACTAAGAGTATTAGCTTATCTAACGGATATCCTGACGTGAATATGTCGAAATTACCCAATATTGATTATGATACCCTGAATGATATGTGGTACAATCCAAAAATAGAAATGCTAATCATAACTCCAAATAAAACCGATTTCATTGACGCTATGAAACCATTGATGGATTGGAAAAATGAGAAAGGGATCAAGACAATCATTTTAAGCAACTTTTCCTTGTATGGGGGCGTTGATGATGCCGAAAGGATTCGAAACATGATAAAATCTTATTATGAAAAAGAAAATGTTCGATGGGTTCTTTTAGCTGGTGATGCTGAAAATGATCTAATTCCAATTCGGATGGTATATAATCCAGATGCGGATAGATGGGGTGAAGGAAGAACCGAAACTGTTGGAGGAGAATATTATAAACCAACTGATTTCTATTACGCAGACCTTAATGGGACTTGGGATAGTGATAGGGATGGAAATTGGGGAGAAGCTCCTCAGGATAACTTTTTTGGTTTAGATGAAATCTCATGGATTCCCGAAGTATATGTTGGTCGATTTCCAGCCGACGATGCCATTGAGCTTGAAATCATGGTAAATAAGACGTTAAAATATGAAATGAACCCACAAATAGGAGATTGGATGAATAAGATGCTATTAGCAGGAGGTATTTCAAGTTATACTCCACAAGAATACGAAAGTCGCCTGACAAGCTATATCATCCAAAATTATGCGAATTCGGAAATAAATTATACTCATTTAGTTGAAGAAAATGGCAATCTTACTCGTTCTATGCTTGTTGACTTTTTTAATAATGGTTCTTCCACTGTGATCATGGCTGGTCACGGACTTCCAACGACCTATTATCGGAATCCTAGTACTGCTGGATATACTGCTTCCGATGCGAGTTCTAGTACTAATGATGATATGCCTTCTTTAGTATACATTGATGCTTGTTCAACCTCTAGTTATGACTTTAATGATGGGAGTATTGGCGAATCCCTAATAAAAAGGATTAATGCTGGTGCTATTGGTGTCATCGGAGGATTAAGAGTAACTTGGTATTTTGAGAATGATATAAACCTCGAAAAATTAAATCGTGGAAATGCCAAATTATTTTGGAAAGAATTTTACCACGAAAAAAAATTCCAGCAAGGGAGGGCATTATATGATTCCAAAGTTTCATACATTATTAGTGATTATTATACAAAAGGAGATGGTTCATTAAACTATGATTTTGAGCGTAAAAATGTTTTAACTTATTGCCTTTTAGGTGATCCTGAACTTGACATCTATACCAACAAGCCAAAGATGGCAATGGACGCTTTTCTTGAAAGTATCTACGAAGGTCAATTAGTATCAGCTATTATAAAGAGTATCAAGAATGAAACAATTCCCCATGCAAGGGTTCATTTAAGAACAGCTGATGGAAAATACCATACAGCTTATGCCGATAAGAATGGAATTGTTCAATTTCGCATTCCTGCTCAAGAAAATGAGGTTTATAACGTTACTATTACCGGGCATAATTTAGTTCCTTCTTACTTTAACTTTACAACTCTTGCAGATAACACTCTGCCTGAATTGCATAACATAGAATATAGTCCCGAAAAGCCATCGACCTCTGATAAGATTCAATTCAATATAGAAGCTCGAGATGATCATTCGGGAATAGAGAGCGTGTTTTTACTGGTTTCTATGAACAGTTTTGAGAATTATACTTATTATCAATTGAAAAATGACTATCAAGAAAATGAGGATACTTTTACGCTTAGTATGGAAAGATTAAAGCCTGGAGACTATTCTTATTTTGTTGTTGCGAGAGACTATGCAAATAATACAAATGTATTTTTCAGTGAAACTTTCACGTTTACTATACCTGAAAGAATGATCGATCATGTATTGATGGTTTTAGTAATCCTGGTTATTGGAGTTGTTGGCGTTTCTGCTTTCATTGTCTATAAAGGAATCAAAAAATACTCACGCATGATGGAGGATGTTAAGTAACACCCATCATCTTACTTTAAATTATCTTGCTTTCTTAACTTCTCTTTTTTAAGATCCAAAAGGTATGATATCGAACTAATGGTCCCAAATATCCCTTGTATTATCAAAGCCAAAGATATTAAGAACACTGCCAAGAGATCTTCAAATACGAATAAAAAGATGAGGATAAAGATTCCTGCTAATGTAAACCTCATTAGAGAGGATAATTCACTAAATACAATCTTCCAAGTTTTTGATTTCTTAACGCGAGATTCTAATTCTTCGTGATACTTATCTTCTCCTGCTTCCTTTATGTACCAACTACCTTCTATATTATTAGCAAAAAGAAAAATGCTCCACCAAAAGATAAAGAAACTGAAATAGAAATCCAAAGAACCTAGAATAACGATTGGTATTTGCATTAAGATCATTCCCTTCCAACCAATGCGTTTAGCCAATTTATTCGTCTCTAATTTTAACTCTTTAGATACATATCGTGTACTAAATAAGTCGAGTGATCTCCCTATAATCGAGATTAGTGCGTTTATTAAGAACTGATACCATTGAGCTTCCTGGGAAATCAATTGAAATATCATATTTTATAGCACGTTTTACTTTAATCCTTTTAAATTTAACCTTCTCTATGAAAAACTTTAATTATAAGCTTTTATTATATCTATATACGTACAACCATATAAGTAAGTATTTTATTATAAAATAACCGAACTTATATAACGGTTTAGATTGGTGTTTATAACCACATAAATAATTCGCATTTCGCATAGCGCTGGACGTTAAACTTTATTGCGTTGTAGATAGTACTTTAGTTGTGATCTATGGGAAACTACAAACTGTGAGTTCGCTCACGGTCATGGCTTTAAAGGATAATACCCGGTCCCTTCCGAAAAATCACCTTTTTTCAGGATGGTTCGGGAACCCGGAAACGCTTTTTTATGTGGTTATAAGCGTTTCACCGCTTGTTCTTTATCTAAAAATAAGTTTTTATACGATTAATTATAACCCTAATTAACATTGAATGATAATTTAACTGAAAACCTGCAATGCCAAAAAAGTATGTGGTTTTTTTAAAGACTATTGGAAGAAAATGGTTCCTATTTCTTGTTGTAATTATTATCATCGTAGCCATATATGACCCTATTGTGGGTATTTGGATGGCTGGTATTACATTAGCTTTATTCCTTTTATCTTTTATTCCAGCGTTATTTTTTAAGAATAAACTGCGAAGATTCATGAAAAAATTCTATAAAATCGAAGATGAGTTGATCACTAGGAAGTTAAAAAAACCGTTAAGTAAAATCCAAGAGGGCATGTTTGATATATCACAAAACCAGGAGAAAAGAAAGTGGTTAATAGTCTTTTTAAATAAACAATACGTTTTTTACCATGAAGAAACCATTCAAGCGTTCGAGGAACTATATAATAAGGGTTATAGTGAAAAAGAAATGCTTGATGATTTAAAAGGTTTTAAGCTCACAACAAGAGCAGAAATTAAAGCAATAAAAGAAAATTTAATAAAACTCGAAAGACTCAGTGAGAGAGAAACTTCCGTAAAAGAACATAGAAAAAAGCAACGGTTTGCTTAGATTATTGAATTCAGGAATCTAGATTTCTTCTTTTTCCTCTTTTTGCCCATAATTAATTAGATAGCTAAGTATATAATTAAGTAAAATAATAAAAAAAAAATAAAGATTAATCTATATCTCCAAAATTTAAATCAAAACTAAAATTTTTCCGTATTGGTTTTTTAACGTTCCAGATGCATCTTAATCCTCTTTCAAATTGGACAAGATCACCTTTCTTGAATTCAATTTTTTCCCCCGTTTCTGAGTCAGTTACCTCAACTTCGCCATCAAGGATAAAACACGTTTCTGTATCGCCATATGACCAATCAAATTCACTTACTTCTTTACTCCAAGTTCCCCACGACTCTACATTCAATTTTTTCAATTCTTCATCCGTAGGTATTTTTTTTTTCATTTTCATTTTTATTCACCATTTCTAAAAAATACATTATTTCTAAAATAAATTGTTTTTCTATAAAGCACTATTGGAGTTATTATGTTGAGATTAATAAAATTTATTTTGAAAACCTTTATTAACAAATTATATTTCAAAAAAGAATAAAAAACAAAAATAAAAAATTATTATAAAAATAAATTAAATTTTAAAATCTCAATTAAATAAAGAATATTAAATCGTAAAAAGATTATAATTATAACAATAAATAATAATCTATTCAAAAAGCTCCAGATATCTAATAATTAAGAAGATTTACCCAAAGACTAAAAAGAGAATATAAGAATGCCGAAGAAATTCATACTTAAAATATTGACTGCGGGAGAGGGGGGTGTAGGCAAAACAACACTCCTACATAGATATGTAGAGGGCAAATTCTCTGCAGAAACGAAAATGACGATAGGTGTGGAGTTCTTCTTAAAAGAGGTGGAGATTGATCAAAAACAGTGCACACTTCAATTATGGGATTTTGGAGGACAAGAGAGATTTCGTTTCTTACTTGAAAGTTACGTATTAGGAGCAAAAGGAGCGCTGTTAATGTTTGATTTAACAAGGATGATGACGTTAGACAGCCTTGATCAATGGATAAAGATTGTTCGCAAGGGAGATCCAAACCTTCCCGTTCTTTTTTTGGGAACTAAATTAGATTTAGAAGATGAGGTTCAAGTAGACGATGATTACGCAAAAACCTTTCTCAATGAATTCAACTTAATTAATTATCTTAAGATCTCTTCTAAAACGGGCGAAAATGTTAGTAATGCATTTGATATATTAACAAGAAAAATTTTAGAGCGCCAAGCCTATTGAAATCCAATAGCAATTTAATAATTATCGATTCTAATTTTATATTACTTCCTTATCAATTTAATATAGATTATTTAAATGAAATAAGGTTAAATTTAGAGGGAAAACTCAAATTTATTATATTTCAGCAAATCTTAGATGAGCTTGAAGCTAAAAAGAAAAGAGAACATAGCGCTACTAAATTCAAAAGATTATTAAAATCAGGTTACAACTATCTAGAGCAAAAAAAACCGAATTATGATATTGATTTTTTGGAGGACGTTAAAAATAGCAATGAAACTACCGATGAGTTTTTATTAAGAAAGCTAATTATACTAAAAAATGAAGGGAAAAATGTATTTTTAGCAACAAATGATTCTGATTTGAGGAAAAAAGCAAAAAAGTTAAGTATTAATGTTGTTTTTTTAAGACAAAAGAAATATTTATCTATTGAAAGCGCTTAGAAAGATTTCATTTAAGCTAATTATTGCGAAATTGATAAAGAAGATGCCTAAATCAATGCTATTGAAAGTCATTACAGCAGGAGATGGTGGAGTTGGGAAAACAACATTACTTTATCGATACGTGGAAGGTAGGTTTCTAGCAGATACTCGCATGACCCTAGGAGTTGAATTCTTCATGAAGAAGGTTAAAGTAGAAGGGAATAAAGTCAATTTACAGCTCTGGGATTTTGGAGGGCAAGAACATTTTAGACCTCTATTAATTAGTTATGCAAAAGGAGCAAGAGGAGCGCTTTTAATGTTTGATCTCACGAGACCAAGTTCATTAAATCGAATTGATGAATGGGTCGGTATTTGTAGGAATGAGGATCCAGAATTACCAATTATTTTTTTAGGAACAAAATTAGATTTATTAGAGTCAATTACAGTTGAAGAAAAGTATATCTTGGAATTAAAAGAGAAATATGGCTTTTTTGAATTTTTAAAAACATCTTCAAAAACCGGCACGAACGTCAACATAGCATTCCAGTTATTAGCAACAGAAATAGTGAAAAAACTCGAAATAGTTACATAATCAAAAAATAGCGGGTATAGACTTATTTTCTTTAAATCAAAGTCTATTCATTACGATAGTTTTTATTTGCTCTTTATTCAAGTTAACTGGATTGTTTTTTAAACCCGCTTTTTCTACTATTTTATCAACATCTTCCTCATTAATCCCATATTTTCCTAATCGATCAATTCTTAATTCAAAAGTCCATTTTTCAAGGGTTTCTATTAATTTCATACAATATTTATTTATCATCAGTTCTTCTACATAGTTTTCACCCGTTATCAATGCGCCTATTTGTGCGTGTTTCCTTAATCCTAGTCTACCTGCAGGTCCTTGTTTTTGTAACATTTCAATATTCATCTTAGTTGCTTCCGCTAGAAGAGTACCACATACAACACCATGAGGAACTTTGAATAGTCCTCCAATTGGAGAGGCTAGTCCGTGGACAATTCCTAAACCTGCATTGACAAGAGCAATTCCAGACATTAATGAACCATAAGCCATTGCCGCACGTATATTCACATCCGATGCCCCGGTTGAGCATGCTAATAAAAGATTTTTACTCATTGATTTCATACCACTATAAGCTAATGCATCTGTAATGGGGTTTCCCTTAGGTGAAACGTATGCTTCAAGTAGTTGTGTGAAGGCATCTAAT
Source organism: uncultured archaeon (assembly GCA_964481225.1). Taxonomy (GTDB): domain Archaea; phylum Asgardarchaeota; class Lokiarchaeia; order Sigyniarchaeales; family SOKP01; genus Loki-b32. The sequence goes on from CAYZTE010000043.1 coordinate 12,694, forward strand.
CCACAAGCTGCTGAAATTGACGATGGACAGGAAATCATTAGTTCAGGGTCAATAATTGCCATATTTGGTATTAGATTATCATGTCTGAGTGATTTTTTATAACCATTAGGACCCACTTCGCTAATTACTGCATTTGCCGTTGCTTCACTCCCCGTTCCAGAAGTAGTTGGAATTGCGATGTATGGTATTTTTATGCCATCGTGAACTTTCCTACCAACACCCTCAAGATAATTTTTAATGGAATCTTCCTTAGGGATCATTGCAGAAATAGCTTTACCTGCGTCTGTAACACTTCCTCCACCGATTCCGACAACCAAATCAATATTTTCACCCCGAAATTTCGCAACAGAATCATCAATGAGAGATGGAGAAGGTTCTTCTGCTATCGAAATGAAGGAATATGCAATTGATCTACTTTCCAAGCCAGAAGTAATTTCATCCAATTTTCCTGAACTCTTTAGCGAACTTCCACCAATTACAAAAAGAACATTCTTCCCGAATTTTGGAATAATTTTGTAAAGTTCTTTTACTTTTCCAGAACCAAAAATTATATGTGGAATTTTAGCAAAATTAAATGAAGGAATCAGGCCGTTTACCATTTCTTTTTCAACAAGTTAATAAAATTAATATTTATTTTAATTTATCATTCTTAAAAATGCATCGTAATTAATACAGATACCAGATCATTATTCTATTTATAATGAGTAAGATTTATAATTTACTCTAGATAATTTGTTTTATACCATGAATTAAACCAATAGTGATTTACAATCAAAAAAGTTCATGAAAGTGATTTTGAATATAGAGGTGGAACTTCTGGAGTCAAATACTTAATGAGAGGCCCTTCCATCGATTGGGGCGTCATTTTACTCAAACCTGGCGAATACATGGGAGAAAAAGCTCATGGGCATAATATCATAGATGAAACATTTTATTTCGTGGAAGGTGATGGTGTTATGATTATAGACGATAAAGAATATCCCGCACCCGAGGGAAGTGTATTTTTGTGCGAACAAAAAGAAATGCACAATATCCGAAATGATTCTGACAAGCCAATAAAGGTTGTATTCATTAAGGGAGAATATAAACCAGATGATAAAATTTAATATTTTTATAGACTAGAGTAATAATTATTCTTAAAATAAAAAATTTATTATTCAATAAAAGAAGGAATAAAAATGACGAAAAAGAAAAAAGGTCAATATAAAAGAGGTAAACGACGTCCTGGTGGTTATGTAGCTGAGATTGTACCATCAAGAATTAAAATGCCCATTAGAAGAAATGGAGAGATGTACGGCCGTGTAGTGGGCGTGTTGGGAAATGATCGCATGGAAGTTTTTTGTGAGGATGGAAAACATAGAATCGGAAGAATACGAGGAAAAATAAAGAAACGAGTGTGGATCCGCGTAGGAGACTTGATTGTTCTGAATCCATGGGATTGGGAAACTGAGACTGATGATAAGCTTGGTAAATGCGAGATCAGTTGGAGATATACAAAGAGTGAGATTTCATGGTTAACTCGAAACAAAAAAGTACCTGATGTTTTGGATATTAATAAAATTCCCCTATAATAAACATAGGTTTAACAACTCTTCAATTATTGCTTTAATCCCCTTAATAAAGCATAGTGTTTTGAATTTAAATAAAAAGCAAAATTTTATAATTTAATAATTCATTTCTAGCTTAGACTTTTTTTCTTAAAATTTTTAATAAAACCCAAATTCAAATAGGATTCGTGAAAATAAATGGCTGACCAAGACGAAGAATTTAATGAAATGAAAGATAAGAATGATAATGTTGAAGAGGGTATTAGCAAAGAAGAAATTGAAGAGAAGGAAGATTTGACTACACTTTTTGCTGTAAGAACAACAATCAATCAAGAAAGCAACATTTTAAAACAGATTTTTTACAGATTCAGGATCTTGGATGTAATCCCTGATATAAGGGCTATGCTCGTGTCTCCTTTACTTCCAGGCTATTGTTTTTTTGAAGCTCCCCAGAAGAGGGATGTACAAATAGCTGTTCAAGGAATTCCTCATATAAAAGGAAGAATTGTGCAAAATATAAAATTGTCAGAACTCAAACACGTGTTATTACCTAGAAGTGTTACTGAATATTTAGAAGAGGGAGATACTGTTGAAATAATCAGCGGTGTTTTTGAGGGATCGCGAGCTATTACAATACGCTTACCACACGATTCTTCCCAAAGTGAAGAAGTTATCGTGAGATTGTTACAAGAAGAAACGCCTATAACAATTAAGATTCATGGGGATTATTTAAAATTAGTTGAGAAGAAGAAACCTGTTGAAGGTCCAATACCAGAAATAAAAGTTTCTGCTGACACATTTACGGACATAGAAAAAGCGATAAGCTTCGAAGATGAACTTGAAGAATTTGAAGAAGAGTATGCAGAAAGTGTTAAAGGCGAAGATTTTGAAGAATTTGCTGAAGATGAACAAGAAATTGAAGAAGAAGATGAATGGGCCAAATTTGATGGTTTTTAATTTTAATTAGTAAAAGCTTTTAAAGACTTTTTTAAATGGAGCAAGGAAACTTTATTTAAATCTCTTTTTTTATTAGTTCAATAAAGGTAGGCTGAATCATTATTGAAGTTTGTTGCGCTTACATTAAGAAGCTGATTAATAAGAGGATTTTTATATGTAAACTTTTTTTAAAGAAATAATAATGGATGATAAATTATTAGCATAAAATTCTCTGAGTGTAATGATTAAAAATATCTTCATAATGAAAGGGAATACAGGAGAATTAATCTTCTACAAGACTTACGAGGATATTTTTAACATTAAATTAACAAGCAGTTTCTTGAGTGCGATTTTTTCTTTCGTAAAGCAAACCTTAAAAACTGAAGAATTATCTGAAATTGAAGTTGGTCTTTTTAGATTCATCTTTGAGATTGAAAAAGTAAGAAATGATGAATTGCTCTTTGCCATTTTTAGTGATCGAACAGACAATCTAGTTGAGCTAAGAAATCAATTGAAAGAAATCAAGAATCAATTCTTAAATAAATTTGATTTAGATCTCTTAACGGCTAATTTTAATGGTGAAATTTCAAAATATCAGGAGTTTGAGACAAATATTAATGAAATCATGGAAAATAGAAATCAATTAGTTTCACAGGAAATAAAAAAAGACTTATTGAATGTTTTTAATGAACTACATACGTTTTCTTCTTTTGTTGTTTCTTCTGCTTTATTAACCCAAACTGGAAGAGTGATCGTTTCTAACTTAGAACCAAATATTCTTTCCGAAATAGTTAGGCTTCTAGAAGGGAGGTTTCTCTCTGGAAATTATAAAGTAAGCGAGCTCATATCCTTAGAAAAATTCGGCGTTCTATCATTAACAGGAATAGACGAGCATTTCATATCAGTAATTCAATTCAAGAAAAACTGCCCTTTTGAGACGGGACTTGTCATTTCAAAAAGATTTTCGAATAGATTACAGAAATTGATATGTTGAAATTAATGATTTTATTTGTTCAAAAAACAATATTTATTATCCATTTCATAAAATATTTTATAAAAAAGGCGCATCATTACTTGATATCGCAAATGCGTTTTCCAAAAATTAAAAAGAGAATTAACATTTTCCCTAGTAGAATTACTATTTTCCATAGTAGAATTACTA